>NZ_JBNAZM010000046.1:0-37765 GCF_051195215.1 Arhodomonas sp. AD133
GGGCGGATGGAGCGCAGCGCAATCCGCCATTTGCATGATGATGGACTTCGCTGCGGCTATGTCCACCCTACGCGAGCTGCGCCGTAGCGGACCCGCCGGCAATCCGGCTCGCGACGTAGCGACGCCCGTTTGCGCCTGCACGCCGTCGCGATTGCTACGACGCGGCCGCCACGCTATCGGATGAGACAGGCGAACGGGTACCGGGACGGCGGCGCCCCGCATTCAGCGGTAAGCGTCATCCACGGCGGGGGAACGTGCCATGGGCGGGATCTATCACCTCACGTGGGCCATGACCGAAGCCGAGCGCAATGACCGCGTCCACGCCGGCGGGATCCTTGTATTTCGCGGCTTCCGCGCCGTCGGCGAGCTGATCGACATGCTACGCACGCTCTGCCGGCAACACCTGGGCAATGACCCGGAACACGCCCACCAGCGAATGACCCAATCGGAGCTCGACGCTGCGGCCGACGCCCTGGACCGAGCCGTGGCGGGCAATGCGGCAGTCGCCAACACGCTCAACACCGCGTTCTCAGCGATCGGCGTCGATCTCGACTGCACCTACGGTGACGGCGTGAAACAACGGGTGCTCGTCCCACACGGGCGCAGCGACCGGGGCAGCGTCGCGCCCCTTGCGGCCCACCGCGACACCTGGGGCAGCAACGTCATGTGCCAGACGAACTGGTGGGCACCGGTCTTCCCCACCACTCCCGAACGCACCATCGCGTTGTTTCCCGCGTACTTCGAGCGCCCGGTGCCGAACGATAGCGCCGGCTGGGACTTCCGCGAGCTGCTGCGCCACCGCAAAGCCGGGCAGCCGGACAACGACTACCCTGTGCTACCGCTCGCCACCGTCCCGCCGCCGTGGACCGACGCCGTGCCCATCAGTCTCGTCCCCGGAGATCTTATGTGCTTCTCCGGCGCCCACCTCCACGCGAGCGTCCCCAACACCACCGACCGCTGCCGCCTGTCCTTCGAAACCCGCACCGTCAACGCTGACGACGTAACCGCCGGCCGGGGCGCGCCCAACGTCGATGGCGCGCCGGTGCGTACGACCTATCAGCTATTCCGAAACCTCATCACCTGCGAGCGGCTGGGTGAATTGGCTGAAGCCTGACGCTAGACCCTCCACGGCAATGGCGGTGGCATCAGGGGCTCGCCATCGTACTGCGGGATGCTGCCGAAACGCTCGCTCCCGACCTCCCAATCGCGCTGGGCCTCGGCGATCTCCGCCTTGCTGTGACCGACGAAGTTCCACCAGATCAGGATCTCCTCGCCCAAAGGTTCGCCACCGACGAGAATGACCCGGCCATCCGCCGGCAAGTCCAGCGCGACGCCGTCGCGACCGCGTCCCAGATAGGCGAGCTCGTTGGCCGCGAAGGTATCGCCCTCGATCCCGAGCTCGCCGTCCAGGGGCAACAGTGCATACTCGAAGTCTTCGCGCAGCGGCAGCTCCAGGGCGCTCGCCCGCCGGCTTGTCATATCCAGGCCCACCAGCGGCGAAAAGCTGAGCGCCGGTGCCCGATAGCCGCCATACTCGCCGGTGAGAAGCGTGAGCTCGGTGCCCTCCTCCCGCCAACGCGGCAACTCCGGGTAATGGTCGAAGCGCGGTTCGGTATGGCGATCAGCCTCGGGTAGCGCAATCCACAGCTGGGCGGCATGCAGGCGAGACTCGCCGGACCGCGACTCCTCGGTATGGCTGATGCCTCGCCCTGCGGTCATCACGTTGACCTGGCCGGGGCGAATCACCTGCTCGTTACCCAGGCTGTCCCGGTGCAGCACTTCCCCCTCGATCATCCACGTGAACGTCTGCAGCCCGATATGCGGATGGGGGCCGACGCACAATCCCGGCGAATTGCCTTCGAAGCTCGCCGGCCCCGCGTGATCGAGAAAACACCACGCCCCCACCAGGCGACGCTGGCGCGAGGGCAGCACCCGATTCACGGGAATGCCGCCGACATCGGCGGTACGCGGCGAGACGCGCTGGACCTGGCGCCGACCGTCGATTACCGGGCACCCCAGGGAAGACGCGAGCTCACGGTCTCGGATGAGGGTGCTCATGGGACGCTCCTTCCGCATTGACCAAGGGCGGGTCTCGCCCCCGCGAGGCGCTGCTGTCAGCATAGCCCCGGGGGCCGAGCCCGACTGCATCAGCTATGCTGCGCATAACTCTGCATCAGGTTCGCGTAGGCAGGGAGGTGGCTGGACAGCAGGCCACCGAAACCCTCGATATCGTTGCGCCAGTCGCGATGGAGCTCACAGCCGACACCGAACCAGGTCATCAGCTGGGCACCGGCTTGGGACATGCGATCCCACGACGCATCGCGAGTCGTCTGGTTGAAGGTACCGGAGGCGTCGGTGACCACGAAGACCTCATAGCCCTGCTCCAGGGCGGAGAGCACCGGGAAGGCCACGCACACTTCGGTGACCACGCCGGCGATGATCAGTTGCTTCTTGCCGGTGGCCTTGACCGCAGCGACGAAGTCTTCGTTGTCCCACGCATTGATCTGGCCCGGACGCGCCAAGTAGGGAGCGTCGGGAAATGTCTCCTTGAGCTCGGGCACCATGGGACCGTTGGGACCATCCTCGAAGCTGGTGGTGAGGATGGTGGGGATATCGAAGAACTTGGCGATATCGGCCAGTGCCAATACGTTGTTCTTGAAGTCGTCCGGACTGAAGTCGCGCACCAGCGACAGCAAGCCGGCCTGGTGGTCGACCATCAACAGGGCCGCATCGTCTTTGTCGAGTCGGTTATAGGTGAAAGACATCGTCGATCTCCTCTTCACGGCTGGCTGGAATAGCCCGGCTGGCGGGCGTACACGACAGCGACTGGCATGCCGCTAATCGTTCAGAACGCCGTACTTCCCGCGCTGGAAGTCAGTGACGGCGTGATGGATCTCCTGCAGGCTGTTCATGACGAACGGCCCATGCCCTACGACCGGTTCATTGATCGGCTCACCGCTCAACAGCAGCAGCTTGGCGTCGCTATTGGCGGCCACATGCAGCTCGTCGCCGTAGCGCTCGAAACAGACGACGCTACCGTCGCGCACGATTTCGTCGCCATTGACCAGAACCGTGCCCCGGAGCACCACGAGCAGCGTGGTGTGACCATCCGGTACCGCCAGCGCGGCGTCACCGCCCGCCTTCAAGCGCACGTCCCACATGTTGATCGGCGTGAAGGTACTCGCTGGCCCCTGGGAACCACGGTAGTCGCCGGCCACCACACGCACCCGCCCGGCCGAGCCGTCCGTCGGAACACTGGGAATCTCGGCATCGAGCAATGTCTGGTAGGCCGCCGGTGCCGACTTATCGCGAGCCGGCAGATTCACCCACAGCTGCACCATCTCCAGGGTGCCGCCACGCTCGGTGAAGGCCCGGGAATGGAATTCCTCGTGGACGATGCCGGCGCCGGCGGTCATCCACTGCACGTCGCCCTCGCCGATCCGACCACCACTGCCGGTGGAGTCCCGATGCTCGAGCTCACCTTCGTAGACCAGGGTCACCGTCTCGAAACCACGGTGGGGATGCGCCCCCACGCCCCGCGGACGCGTCGCCGGCGTGAAATCGAACGGCCCGGCATGGTCGAGCAGCAGAAAGGGCGTGATGTGCTCGGCACCCATCCGGTCATAGGTGAACAGGGAACGTACCGGAAAGCCATCACCGACCCAGTGGCCGCGTGGTGCGCTGTATACGCCCTGAATTCTCTTCATGGTGAGGCTCCTGCTTCGATCGATAGCGGCACGTTTGCCGCCGATGCGAGAAGCCTAGTAAGGGAACACTGTGTACACTAGATGACAGAATTCGCACAGACCGTTCCATACGTAGAACGCCTCTATGCAGGACCTCAACGATCTCTACTACTACGTGCAGGTGGTCGACCATGGCGGTTTCGCGCCCGCCGGTCGCGCGCTCGGCATTCCTAAATCGAAGCTGAGTCGACGCATCACGCTGCTGGAGAACCGTCTGCAGACCCGGTTGATCAACCGCTCCACGCGCCACTTCTCCGTGACCGACCTCGGGCGGGCGTACTACCAGCACTGCATGGCGATGTTGGTGGAGGCGGAAGCCGCCGAAGAGCTCATCGAGCGCAATCGCGCCGAGCCTCGCGGCCTCGTCCGGTTGAGCTGCCCGCCAAGCGTGATGCATTACCTGATCACGCCGCTGCTGATCCGTTTCATGGACCGCTACCCACGCGTGAACGTCCATGCGGAAGCCACCAGCCGACGGGTGGACGTGGTCAAGGAGAGCTTCGACCTGGCGATTCGCATTCGGTTTCCGCCCCTGGAGGACAGTGACCTCACGATGAAGGTGCTCTCCCGCAGCCCCCAGAGGTTGATGGCGGCACCGAGCCTATTCCACGAACGCCCGTTACCGAACTCGCCCGGTGACCTCAATCAACTTCCGAGCCTGGATTTCGAGCAGACCGACAAGCAGCACGTCTGGCACCTGGATGGCCCCGATGGCGTCACCGCGGACATTCGCCACCAGCCGCGGTTGGTCACCGACAGCGCGGAAACACTGCACCGGGCCGCCTTGCAAGGCATGGGCGTAGTGAAGCTGGGCCTGCTGGTGGGCGGACGGGACCTTAGCAATGGCAAGCTCATCGACGTCCTGCCCGGATGGGAGCCGCGGGGCGGCGTCCTGCATGCCGTGTTCCCTTCCAGACGCGGGCTACTACCCTCGGTAAGAGCCCTATTGGACTTTCTCGACGAGAACATTGATGAAGAGGACTTTACAACGCCGCAATCTGTTCCGGCATTGTCTCCCCGCTAACGCGACATCTACGCGCGAACGGAGCGACTCCGCTATCGACACCCGAATCGCGTGACCGCGAGGGAACCTTAGAACAGCAGCGATGAGCAACACAGACCGCGCAACGTGCGCCGCCCACTTCGTAACTTGACCCGGGTGGCATCGCGCGCCGACGCGAACGGTGCGGGTTGCGCCCATACATTCGAAGGAAGGCCGTCGCACCCGCGATTGCGATACCGGCGAGAGCATCGACGACGACCATGAGCTCCGCACAGGCCGAGACGGCATTCACCGACGTCCGCTCCCCTCTGCGCCGGTTCCTTGGCGTGTTCAGCTACAGCCGCCGCGCCGTGACGCTCGTGTGGACGACGAGCGCCGCGCTCACCGTGGTGCTCGCCGTGGCGACACTGGTCGCCGGCGTTCTGCCGGCGGCGGCGGCGTATGTTGGCCAGCTCATCGTCGACAGCGTGGTAGCGGCGATGGAGACCGTGCGCGCTGGCGGCGAACCGGCTTTGGTGGCGGTGTTGTCACTCGTCGCACTGGAAGGCGTGATCATGGCCGGCGTCGCGGCCGCGCAGCGGGCCATCTCCACGGTGCAATCACTGCTGCGCGCCCTCCTCGGCCAGCGGGTGAACGTGATGATCCTCGAGAAGGCGCTCACCCTCCAGCTCGCCCACTTCGAGGACTCGGAGTTCTACGACAAGCTCACCCGGGCCCGGCGGGAGGCGTCGAGCCGGCCGTTGAGCCTGGTCACCAAGACATTCGGACTGCTCCAGAACGCCATCTCGCTGGTGAGCTACGGCGTGCTGCTGATCGGCTTTTCACCCTGGGCAGTAGTGATCCTGCTCGTCGGCGGGCTGCCGCAGTTCTTCTCCGAAGCGAAATTCTCCGGGGACGCCTTTCGCCTGTTCCGTTGGCGCTCGCCGGAGACACGCAAGCAAATGTATCTGGAGACGGTCCTCGCCCGGGAGGACAGCGCCAAGGAAGTGAAGCTCTTCCAGCTCGGCCCGCTGCTGCTGGAGCGTTACCGCGGCATCTTCGACCGCCTCTACCGCGAGGATCGCAATCTCACCCTGCGCCGCGATCTCTGGGGATTCGGCCTCGGCCTGCTGGGCACCGCCACCTTCTACGCCGCTTATGCCTGGATCGTGTACGACACCGTCATGGGGCGGATAACCCTGGGCCAGATGACCATGTACCTGCTCGTGTTCAAGCAGGGCCAGGGGGCGGTGAGCGCGAGCCTTTCCGCCATCGGCGGCATGTACGAGGACAACCTCTATCTCTCGAATCTCTACGAATACCTGGAGCAGCCCGTTCCCCGCAGCCGCGGCCATGCAAGCGAGGGGCCCCGGCCCGGTGACGGCGTGCGCTTCGAGAACGTGAGCTTCACCTACCCTGGCTCGGAGACGCCGGCGGTGCAGCACATCGACCTCCATATCCGTCCCGGCGAAAGTCTGGCGCTGGTCGGGCAGAACGGCTCTGGCAAGACCACGCTCATCAAACTGCTGACGCGCCTCTACAGCCCCACGGAAGGCCGTATCCTCCTCGACGGGCTCGATCTGGAACAATGGCACGAAGACACTCTGCGCCGGCGTATTGGCGTGATCTTTCAGGATTTCATGCGCTACCAGATGCTCGCCGGCGAGAATATCGGCGCGGGCGACGTCGAGCGCTTCGGCGACCGGTCACAATGGCGGGAGGCCGCCGCCAAGGGCCTCGCGGCGGATTTCATCGACACACTGCCCGAGGGCTACGAAACCCAGCTCGGGCGCTGGTTCCAGGGCGGGCGCGAGCTCTCCGGCGGGCAGTGGCAGAAAATCGCCGTGGCACGGGCGTTCATGCGCAGCCGCGCCGACATTCTCGTGCTCGACGAGCCCACCGCCGCCATGGACGCGGAAGCGGAGGCTCAGGTCTTCGAGCGGTTCCGGGAGATGACCCACGAGCGCATCGCCATTCTCATCTCCCATCGCTTCTCCACCGTGCGCATGGCGGATCAGATCATCGTCATGGAGGAAGGCCGCATCGTCGAGCGCGGCGACCACGACACGCTCATGGCCGCCGACGGAATCTACGCGCGCCTTTTCTCACTGCAGGCGGCGGGTTACCGGTAACTTGCTACGCTCGCGACAATGCGAGCCTCGCTCCCAACGCAATCATGACCGAACCCAGAACCCGGTCCAGCCACCGAGCGAGCGCCGGGTTGTCACGGACCAGTCGCGTCACCCGGGCAACCAGCGCAACGAATGTCAGCTCGACCACGATGCCCACCGCAATGACGGCGACGCCGAGCAACAGCAGCTGCATCGGTACCGGTCCGGCGTCCGCCCGGACGAACTGCGGCAGGAACGCCATGAAGAAGACCGCGACCTTGGGGTTCAACACATCGATCAACACCCCTTGCCTGAAAGCCTCGAAAACGCCCACCCGGTGGGCTTCTCCGCGGGCCGGGACGGCCACACGCGTGCCCGCGGAGCGTAATGCCTGTATCCCCAGATAGATCAGGTAAGCGGCGCCGGCATATTTCACGAGCATGAACGCCGTCGCCGATGCCATGAGGATCGCGGATATTCCCAGTGCTGCCGCCAGCACGTGGACCAGAGCACCGGTCGCGACACCGAGCGACGAGGCGATGCCGACTTTCATGCCGTGGGCGGTCGTGCGGGACAGGATGTAGATCAGATCGGGTCCCGGGGAGATGTTGATCAAGAAGGCCGCGAACACGAACGCGAGCCAATAATCCATATCACCCATTCCTTCGTCCGAATCCCTGCTGCGCGGGGTGGCGGAGAAGCATGAAATACCGCTTCACCGACCACAACCCCCAACCGGGTTTTGCTTCCCCGGATCGGTCGGCAGAAACGATTGGCCCCATCAGCCGCCCCCGTTCAGGCAAGTCGGCAACAACGCCGCCAGGGATGCAGGCTCTATGTCCAGAGACGCGAAAGACTCGGCACCCGCAGAGACGACGTTGTCCCGGCTCATCAGGATAACCTGGTCACGGGTAATCGGTGGGTTGGGCAGCAGCCCGGCAACGCCGGCGGCAGCGTGCCACAGTGAGAACGGCACCGGCATCAGCGCTCGGCATCGGCGGCGGTGGCGCAGGACCATGGCGACGATCTCGCGGTAGGTGTAGACCTCCGCACCGCCGAGCTCGAACACACGCCCGGCGCTGGCAGAGTGTCGCTCGATAGCGGCCCCGACAGCTGCGGCCACGTCTTCCACGTGGACGGGTTGCAGTCGGGTCGAGCCCCGGCCGAACAGGGGCAAAACCGGCAAACGGGTCACGGCGTCGAGGGTGGCAAGGAACGCATCGTCGCGGCCGAACAACACGCTCGGGCGAAGAATCGTGGCGTTCGGGAAAGCCTCCCGGACGGCGCTCTCGCCACGTCCCCGGGCTGCAACATAGCGCGACGTCGACCGCGGATCCGCGCCGATGCCGGAGACGTGCGCGAGCGCGCCCACGCCGGCAGCCGCCGCAGCACGGGCCACTCGCGCGGCGCCGTCCACGTGGATCGCGTCGAAGCTCAATTCGCCACGTTCGACGTAGAGGCTGACCGCGTTGACCGCTGCGTCTGCACCGCTTAGCGCCTGCGCCACGGCGTCGTCATCGCGTACGTCCGCACTGACTCGCTCGATGCGGTCGCCGAACGCGGCAAATGCAGCCCGCGAGGGTCGGCGCGCGGCCACCCGAACGGTCTCGCCCGCGCGAACTAGACACCGCACCACCGCGCGGCCGAGAAACCCGGTACCACCGAAGACAGTGATCACTGCGTACTACCGGAATTGGGGAAGGCTGCCCCGGGACGGAGCGTTACCTGCGCTGCGCCGCGGGCCAACCGGTTCCCCACCGCGCCTACGGTTGATTGCCGAACCCGCGCCCCAGTTGCCCGCGGATCTCTCCTGCCGGGAACGCCGCGGTGTGGACGTTTACATAGGTTACGCCGGCATGAAGCGCCGCAAGCACCTCATCGAACTCGCCGGGATCGATGCCCTGGCCGCTCGGGCCGATCACGTCATCGGCCCCGATGACGCCGTTCACGCTGCCCCCGGACGGCGGGCATGCCGGCGTGCCCGCCGGGCCACCGACGTTGGTACAGAGGAACACGCTCACCCCGCCGTTGGTGCCGGCGGTGCCGAGGTGAATGTGGGCCTGCAGGACGTCGGTCGCGAGGTCGGCATACGAAAGGGTGTACTGGATCATGCCGCCGCCGACGGTGGCGACGAATTCGCCGCTGCCGGAGCTCGAGATTGCAGGCACCTCGGCGAAACCGCCGAGCTCGGTCTTGAACTGCCCTTGCGCCAGAACCGGCATGCTGAAGGCCATCCCAACGACCAGGGCACTAACCGCCATGGCGAATCGTTGTCGGTGTCGCATCGCATATCGCCTCCCGCCGTTGTTCCCGACGCACACCGCGCCGTCGTTCGAGCATAGTTCACTGCATGCGTGACCGTGGCCCGTTCGCAACACGGACACCGGCTCGACGACGAGCGGCAACGGCGAATCCGCACAGGGAGGCGGTGGTGCGAGGCGGTTCGTACTGCGCCGGCCGCCTGAGGCGGTCCGGCGCTGAAAGGCATCGCATCAATCGCGATCAGTGATGGCCAGAAACCGCGGCGGCGAACTCGCCGCCGAGCTCGTGGGGCACCGCGTGGGAGACGTCGCCCAGGCTGAGCATGCCGACCATGCGCTTGTCGGCATTGATCACGGGCAGCCGCCGGAGCCGGTGCTGCTCCATGAGGTGTACCGCGTCATCGACCGAGTCGTCTTCCCAGCAGTACTGGATGCCCTCGGTCATTACGTCACGAGCGGTCAGGGCCGCGAGATCGCGGCGTTCCGCGATGCCGCGGCAGACGATATCCCGGTCGGTGACCATGCCGACCAGTCGGTCGTTCTCACCAATGGGGATGGCCCCCACGTCCTTCTCACGGAAGAGTTTCGCGATCTCCACGATGGGTGTGTCAGGATCGCACCATTCGACGCCGCGATGCATGGCTTCGCCTACTTTCATCTCTCGGCCCTCCTGCTATGGAAGTGCATTGACCAGTATAGCGATGGCCGCCACCCCCATCGGGGCAAACCGGGGTCCTCCGGACCACAGGTGCCCGGTCACCCGACCGGGACCACGAATTCGAAGCTCGCGACAAGCACGCGATGGGCGCGGTCGAGGCTCACGAGCAACGCCTCACGGAACAACCAGTCGCTGTCGTTGCGGGGTTCGCCGGGTAGGTAGAGCTGAGTGGTGAGCACCCGCCGCCGGGGTGCGGCGATCTTCACGTGGTAGTGGCGGGTTCGACTTCCGTAGTAGCCCGGACGAATGGTCTCGAATCGATAGCTGCCGTCCGTGCCGGTACGAACGTGACCGCGATACCGATAGCCACTGTTGTCGTAACGTCCCAAGTCGTCCGCGTGCCAGAGGTCCACGACAGCACCGGCAACAGGCTGGCAGCGAGTGTCGACGACCCGGCCGGTGAGCGTAACGGCGTCGCCGGAACCGTCGTCCCGAAAATCGGTCTTCTCCGGAGAGTCGGGGGTATAGAAAGGGCCTTCGGTCAGGGACACCGTGACGCCACCCTCCTCGCACGCCGGCGTAAGTGCTGCCCTTGCCCCTGGTACGAGGGCTCCCAGCCCACCATGGACACCAACCCACAGGGCACCGACAGAGGACACAGCTGCGGTGACCACGCGCCGGCGGCTCCATTTCCCATCCATCATGTGAAAGCCCTCGCCGCTGCCCATGCCACCAACGGACCGCGCTCTCACAGTCTAGTCGTAACGGACATCGGCGGCATCGCCGTTCACCCCCCCCGGCCCTACGCCAGCGCGGGCCGGGGGAGCAAGCCCATCACCGGCATCAACGCGGGGGCATGAGCCCAAACCCCCGTGAGACTCGATTCCAGGCATTCATGGTGGTGATCGCGAAGGTGAGATCCACCGCCTCCTGCTCGTCGAAGTGCTCGCGTAGCGCGCAGTAGCAGTGCTCGGTCGGACCGTCTCCATGCAGACGCGTCAACGTCTCGGCCCACCGCAGCGCGGCACGTTCGCGTTCGTCGAACAGCGGACTGTCAGCCCATGCCGCCAGCGTCGCCAGACGCCGGGAATCCTCGCCGCGCTCGATCAGGGCAGCAGTATGCTTGTCGAGGCAGAACGCGCAGCCGTTGATCTGCGAGATTCGCAGATTGACGAGCTCTACCAACGCCTCCGGAATACTGCAGCCCTCCAGGTAGGTGTTGATGCTCAGCATCGCATGATAAACCCGCTGGCCGAGGCGCGGAAAATCCACTCGCGGTTCGGTCATCGTCGGTCTCCTTGCGTTTTCGTGGTGCAATCACCGCATCCGGTGCTTGCCCTGGTGCCCTGCACCAGGACACCAGGTAGACGCAGAAGCCCTAGGACTTGTGACAGTGCTCAACCGTGAACGAGCTTCACCGGGTTGAGCACGCTGTAGATCGCGTGAATCCGCGAGCCGTCGGTGATGAAGTACGCTGCCGCCTCCAACCGCCCCGCCGACCGGCGTACCAGTCCGGGCAGACCGTTGATCGACGCCGGTTGCCAGTACTGCCTGCCACCACCTCGCCGGGCGATGGCGTAGAACAACCACGATACCCGCTCCGCGCCCCGCAACGGGCGCAGAACCGCGTAGACCCGTCCTCCGCCATCGGAGGTGAAAGCGACATCCTCCGCGAACAGGCGCTTGAGACCCTGGCGGTCGCCACATGCAGCCGCTTCCATGAAAGATCGCAACAACCGCTCATGCGCCACCCGGTCAACGCGACGAGCGCGATCGGCATCCCCAAGGCGCCCACGCGCACGACTGACCAGCTGCCGGCACGCTGTCTGCGTTTTCCCCAACACCCCCGCGATATCCGCATAGGCGTATTCGTAGACCTCGCGCAGCAGAAACGCTGCCCGTTCCTGGGGACCGAGACGCTCGAGCAGCGTGAGGTAGGCAAGGGACAGATCATCCATGAGCTCCAGAGTCGCCGACGTCGGATCCATGCGACCGACATCCACCAGAGGTTGCGGCAACCACGGCCCGGTATAGTGCTCCCGCGCCCGCCGTGCCGCTCGAAGGCGATCCAGTGACAACCGTGTAACCACTGTCGTGAGCCACGCTTTCGGGCTATCCATGTGCGTCCCCTCGGCCCTCGACCAGCGCAGGAACGCTTCCTGGACCACATCCTCGGCATCCTCGCGCATACCGAGCATACGGTAAGCGACCCCGAACAGATGCGCCCGGTGGCGCTCGAAGTACGTCGCGCTCTCGTCCAAACGAACGGTCCTCCCGTTACTACTAATCCGATCACAGGTAATGCCACGTGTCAGAGCGCTTGTGCGAATCGGCTGCCAGGCGCGCGAGCGAAGGCGTGGCAAGGCTCACGTCGAGTGAGCGCAACGCCGCCAGCCGAATCGCACAAGCGCTCCCTTCGGGCGAGGCTGTCGGGCGCTCTCGCGGCGTTGCTCGTCGCTCATGTAGCGCTTGCTACACCACGCGCCTCGCGCCTTGCGAGAACGCCCGACAGCCTCGCTGACATGTGGCATTACCTATGATCGGATTAGTAACTTTTTCGACCCTATGGACAGAGACGTTCACGGACCCGATTCTGTGACAGCGTCATCGTCTCGACCGCGCAATGTGCACCCAGATTCGCTACGGTTGTCAGTGACGTCCAAACGTTTCGCACGACGAACAAACAATAACCAAGGCAGGCCATTCGCAGTCAGGCTTGCGAACGGACTGACCCGCAACTCGTAAGGAGACCCCGCCATGAAGGCACCGTGCGTAATCACCGGCGCGCTTTCGCTCATGCTGGTCGGAACGGCAGCGGCCGCCGAGCAGGACGGCCCGTATCCCGACTTCGGCTTCGACCCGCCCGCAAGCTACGACGGACCGCTGTTCCAGCTCAGTCAGGATTTTCCGGATAAACCACCGGAGAAGCTGCCCGCATTCTTCGACAAGCTGCCGGAAAGCTTCGACGCGGACTTCGAAACCTGGCAGGCGTACATCGAAGCGGCGGGCGAGTACTGTCTCGAAGGCAATGTGGCCGCGAACTGGCGCGTCGAGGACAACAGCGCGCGCGACTGGTACCACATGCCCTGGCAGCATTACGGCGAGAGTGCCCGGGAGTTCATCCACGGTCTCACCAAGGAGGCACCGATCCAACCGCGGCAGCTCGCCATCACCCAGACCGACCCGGGGGTGACCTACGCGGTGGGCATATTCAACGCCTTCGGCGGCTATGCCCTTGGCAAGGTCTGGGCCGACCCGCTGAACCCGGATCCCAGCGTGGTATCGGCGCCCAACAGCTTTCCCAACGGCACGGTGATCTGCAAGCCGCTTTTCGTCGACATCGCCCCGGCGGAGGTGCCCTTCCTGCACAACCCCGTGCAGTGGGACGCCTACATCGTCGACTCGTTCAGCTCCAATGACCGTTCCGTCGGGACGGTGAGCCTCATTCAGATGGACTTCGCGGTCCGCGACGAGCGCGTGCCGGAAACCGGCTGGCTGTTCGGCACGTTCCAGTACAACGGCGAGCACAACCCCGGCGGCGGCTGGGACAACCTGGTCCCCCTCGGCATCCAGTGGGGCAACGACCCGGAGGTGACCAGCAGCACCTATACCAATCCCACTCCGGTGCGTACCGAGATCAACCCGGAGCTCGAGCAGAGCGTCATCAACCCGGGCGATGGGCTCCCGCCGACCCACCTGGGCTGGAACGCGCGCATGGTCGGCCCGGTGGACAACCCGAAGGCGTCATGCATGAGCTGTCACATGACCGCGGAGTTCCCGCAGGTATCGCCGATCAACCCGACCTTCCTGCCGCCCGGGAAGGCACCCAAGGAGGGCTCCAAGGCGTGGATGCGGTGGTTCGGTAACCTGCCCGCCGGCGAGCCCTTCGACAAGGGCGCGATTTCCACGGACTACAGCCTTCAGCTCTCCGAGGCGCTGCAGAACTACTACCAGTGGCGCTGCCTCGAGTCGGGCTACTTCGCCGACGGCGACAAGACCGGTCAGTGGCTGGGCGATAAAGCACCGCAGATCTGCCGCGACATCGAGCGCAGGACCCACAGCCTGCTGCGCAACCAGGCGCAGTAGCCGTTGACCGCCGGGCGGCCGCCACGGCCGCCCGGGACCCTCCCCGCCCAGCGCCGGCCGCCGGCGTCACTGGCGGCGTCACGCCGTCTCATCTATACCAACTGTTACAACGATACCGAATTCTTACCGGAGTCCTTATCACGCATGGGACGACGGCCGCGCAGGCGGGGCGACTCCCCACCCGATCCGCCGCCGGTATCGCCGTCTCGGCACCCAGCCGAGGAGGAATGTCGCCATGTCCGACACAAAGCCGCATAAACCCCTGTCCGGCACGGACGCCCCGCAATCGCCGCAACGCCGCAAGGTGCTTCAGGGCGCGGCCGCCGCCAGCGCCGTAGCGGTGACCGGTGCCCCCTGGATCCGTGATGCGCGCGCGGCGGAGACCACCACCTGGCGCATTCAGACCTCGTGGCCCGGCGGCATTGGCCTGGATATCTTCACCGACTGGTGCGAGAGCATTATCGAGAAAACCGGCGGTGAGCTGGAATTCCAGCCTTTCGGCGCCAACGAAGTAGTCGGCGAGTTCCAGCTATTCGATGGCGTTCAGCAGGGCGTGCTCGAGGCGATGAACCCGTTCACCCTGTACTGGGCCGGGCGCATGCCCGCCTCCGTGTTCCTGAGCTCCTACCCGCTCGGGCTGCGCAATCCCCATGAGTGGGACGTCTTCTTCTACAGCCTGGGCGGGCTCGAAATCGCCCGCGAGCTCTTCGACCGCGTCGACATGCACTACGTGGGCCCCATACAGCACGGCGCCAATATCATTCACTCGAAGGTGCCGATCCGTTCCATAGAGGACTTCGAGGGCCGCAAGATGCGCGTGCCCGGCGGCATGGTCGCCGAATTGTTCCAGGCCGCGGGCGCCAAGACCACGCTGCTTCCGGGCAGCGAGATCTTCCCGGCACTGGAGAAAGGCACCATCGACGTGGCCGATTACGTGGGTCCGGCGATCAACTACGCGCTCGGCTTTCACCAGGTCACGGACTACGTGGTCATGGGCCCGCCCGGTTTCCTGTCGATCTATCAGCCCGTGGACCTGATGGACCTCACCGTACGCAAGGACGCCTGGGAGGCGCTTTCACCGGCGATGAAGCGCTTCGTGGAGATGGAAGTGCATGTGTACTCCGATATGCACCACGCCAGGATCCAGAAGGCGGATCTGGATGCCTGGGAGCAATTCCAGGAAGCAGGCACCATCGTCACGCGCCTTTCCCAGGACGACGTCGAAGCATTCACCGAGCTCGCGGTGCCACGCTGGTTCGCCTGGGCGAACAAGGATCGCGATGCCGCCCGGGTCTTCAAGATACAGCTCGACTACATGATGTCGCCGCAGCTCGGCTACGTGACGCCGGACATGCTCGAGGGCCAGGCACTCGAGCACGACGTGTAGTGATCTGAATCGCGGCATCGCCGCATCCGCGGGCCGGCGCAATGCGTCGGCCCGCCCGCCACCGGGAGGGGGAGCATGCCGGGCATCGACTTCGTCCTGCCGCACTGGCTGTACTGGTGCACCCTCGTGGCGTTCCCGCTGATCGCCATGGCGCTGGTGGTGCGCGAGCGTCGCCACGGCCCGCCGGCCAGTGCCTCCTACCCCGTCGCATACCTGTTGTGGCTCACCGGCGGGTTCGTCGGCCTGCACCGCTTCTATCTGGGCAGCCTGCTCGGGGCGGGTTACATCGTGCTGTTCGTCGCCGTGCTGGTGGGTAACGTCCACACCCGCGACGCCCGCCTTGCACTCTCGGAGGCGAACAACGACATCGTTCGCGCGGAATTTCTGCTGGAGCGCGCCGTCGAGCGCCAGGGTGAGAATTCACAAGCGGCGGTCGAGGCGCAGCAGGATCTCACGCAGGCGAGACGCGAGCGCGCTGTCGCGCGTGACACGCACCAACGGGCGGGCATAGCCACCGGCGCGGTCGCGGGCGTGATCGCCGTGCTGCTGCTCATCGACGCCGTGCGCATACCGCCGCTGGTGCGCCGTCAGGCCCGAGTCCAACGCAAGCGGCCAGCCAGTGAAGCCGGGACGATTCGCGGCGAACAGGGCCCGCCTCCAGCCCCCGAAGGCATATGGGGACGCATAACCGCCGGCATCGACCAGCTCAGCGGTTTCACCGGCCACTTCGTCGCCTACTGGTCGCTTATCGCGGTGTTCGTCTACTACTACGAGGTGATCGCCCGCTACGTGTTCAACTCCCCCACGAACTGGGCCCACGAGGCCATGTTCCTGATGTTCGGCATGCAGTACGTGCTCGGGGGCGCGTTCACCCTGCGCGAGGACGGCCACGTGCGCGTGGATGTGCTCTACCAGTACCTGCCGCGTCGCGGCCAGGCAGTGCTCGACATCATCACCTCGGTTTTCTTCTTCATCTTCGTCGGCGCGATGCTCTGGACCGGCTGGCATTTCGCGCGCAACTCCATGATGTCCTGGGAAGTATCGTTCACCGAATGGGCCATCCAGTACTGGGTGGTGAAGCTCGCCATTCCGCTGGGCGCTTTGCTCGTCCTGCTTCAGGGCTTCGCCAAGCTGGTGCGTGACATCGCCACGGTGGCCAGAGGGTAGGGCCTGGCTTATGGGTCTCGAGATCGGCATCGGCTGGCTCACGCTCATCACCTTCGGCTCACTGGCGATCCTGCTCATGGCGGGCCTGCCGCTGGCGTTCGTCACCGGCGGCCTGGCCTGTATCTTCCTGGTGCTCTTCGGGACGTGGGAGACAATCAACGTCATTCCCTCGCGCATTTTCCCGATGATGACCAACTACCAGCTCTCGGCGATCCCGCTATTCATCTTCATGGCCTCCATGCTCGAGCGTGCCGGCGTCGTGGAACAGCTTTTCGATGCCATCTACCGCATACTCGGCGGCCTGCGTGGTGGGCTCGCCACCTCCACCATCGTGGCGTCCACCATCATGGCGGCTATGGCCGGCGTCATCGGCGCCACCGAAGTGACCATGGGCATTCTCGCCCTGCCGGCCATGCTCGCGCGGGGGTATGACCCGAAGATCGCCTGCGGCTCGATTCTCGCCGGCGGCACGCTGGGCATCCTGATTCCGCCGTCGATTCTCGCCATTCTCTTCGCGGTGGTCGCGCAGCAGTCCGTGGGCGAGCTCTTTCTCGGCGCGGTGCTGCCCGGGCTGCTGCTGTCAGGCATGTATATCGTCTACGTGACGGTGATGAGCTACCTCTACCCCGCCAAGGGTCCGCCACTACCGCCGGAAGAACGCATCACCGTGCGGGAAAAGCTGCTCCTGCTGCGGAATCTTATCGCGCCGATCCTGCTCATCATGCTGGTGCTCGGGGTGATCTTCTCCGGGATCGCGACCCCGGTGGAAGCCGCCGGCATCGGCACCTTCGGTGCACTGATGGTCTCCGCACTATTCCGACGGCTGACCTGGAGCGCGGTGCGCGACGCGGTGATTACCACACTGAAGGCCACGTGCATGGTGCTGTGGATCATCTTCGGGGCAACCATGTTCATCGCCTTCTACATCCTCGAGGGCGGTCAGGAGTTCGTCACCGCTGCTCTGGTGGGCTCGGGACTCGGCCCTTACGGCATCATCGCGGTGATGATGATCCTGCTCGTCGTGCTCGGCATGTTCCTGGACTGGGTGGGCATCCTGCTGCTTGCCGTCCCCATCTTCGTGCCCATCGCCAAGACGCTCAACTTCGACGGCCTGTTCGGCTTGCCCGGCGTGGCGCCTGCGGACGTCCCGCTGTGGTTCGGCGTCGTCTACATGGTGAACATGCAGATGTCGTTCCTCAGTCCGCCGTTCGGCTACGCGCTGTTCTACCTCAAAAGCGTGGCGCCGGCGGAAGTCACCATGGGCATCATCTTCCGTGCCGCGGGACCGTTTCTTCTGCTCCAGCTCGTCGGCCTGGTGCTGTGCATCCTCTTCCCCGAGCTGATCCTGTGGCTGCCGCGCCAGGTGTACGGATAGCCCCATGACTCATTCGGCACCCCCCTCGCCGTAGCGCATGGCAAGAGTCAAGCGACGACCACTGACATCGACCACGGCATGGAAAGGCCTGCGTTCGCTGGCCGCGAACCCAGGGGCACGCATGAGTATGAGCTCCCCCGGCTGTGCGGCAACCTGACGGGCCCCGCGCCCGGCCCGGTCATCACAGACCAGGAACCGCCCCTGCCCGGACAACACCAGTACGGCTACGAGGTATCGATAACGACGGTGGTCACGATGCGGGGTTATGCCGTAAGCCGCGTCGACATAACGTTGCAGGATCAGCTCGTTGAATGCGATGGAAGGAAACGGTGCCGGTTGCAGCTCACGGCGCGCCGCATCGAGCCACACGGCGACGGCGCCGGCGAGATCGTCGAATACCCCCGGGACCGTCCGGCAGACACCGAACGCCTGCCATACCCGGCGTCCGCCACTGCCGACCACGGGTGTCGCCGGCTCGTACCGGCACGCCTCGGCAAGCCCTGCCCAGTGGCGCCGCGCACCGGCCTCGAGTACCGGGACGGTCGCCGCGTCCTCGTCGGCAACCATGTGCGCCAGTGCCCTGACCAGCGCGTCGTGGCGACCATACGGCGCACGATCACTCGGCCCGCCCCGAACATCGCGCGGCAGGGTAACGCACGAGTGCGCGAACAGCGCCTTGTGCGCGGATACGGGGCTGCTCATGATATCGGCCTCCGCGACGTTGCCGGCTTCCGTCGTACCCTTCGGCCCAAGGAAACGCTGCTGAGCAATCCACGCGCGCTATCTCCCAGCGCCGGGCACTACGACCTATAGCAGTATCGGCGGTGGCATTCGATGCCGCCGGCCCCGGCCTGTCACATCCGCCCGCGGCGCCGCCTGCTAGGCTCAATGGGTGCGAACCACTGATTCGGACAGCCAGAGGGAAGAAGAATGCACAACCGCGCAGAGACGCCCGCGCCCGATCCCATGCGTCCAGCGTCCCTGGCAGATCGCTATGCGAACATCCGTGCCACCTCCGAGGCCATCTGCTCGCCACTGACCACGGAAGATCACGTCATTCAGAGCATGGCCGATGTCAGCCCGCCCAAGTGGCACCTGGCACACGTGAGCTGGTTCTTCGAGGCGTTCGTCCTCCAACCCTTCGCACCCGGCTACCGGGTATTCCACCCGCATTACGATTTTCTGTTCAACTCGTACTACGAAACCCACGGCACGCCGTACCCCCGTCCGAAGCGTGGCCTGCTGTCGCGGCCGACCGTGGCCGACGTCCACCGCTACCGCGCCCACGTGGATGACGCGATGCACGACCTCCTCGCCACGCTGCCGCAAGAGCATGCCGAGGAGATCGCCGCGCGGATCAGCCTCGGCCTCCACCACGAAGAGCAACACCAGGAGCTGCTGCTGACCGACATCAAGCACATACTCGGAACCAACCCGCTTCGGCCGGCCTACCGGGACGACCTTCCGGATCCGCCCGCCCAACCCGCCCGGGCACCGGCCTGGCTGGCATATGAAGGGGGCGTGCACGAAATCGGCGCCGCCGGGGATCACTTCACTTACGACAACGAGCGCCCACGTCATCGCGTCTACCTGGAAGACTTCCTCCTGGCCGACCGGCCTGTGACCAATGGCGAATTCCTGGCTTTCATCGCCGACGGCGGCTACCAGCGCCCGGAGCTATGGCTCTCCGACGGCTGGAGCACGGTCCAGGGAGCAGGCTGGCAGGCGCCGCTTTACTGGGAACGCATCGACGGCGCGTGGCACCACCTCACCCTCGCCGGCCTGCGGCCCGTCGACGAGAACGCACCGGTCTGCCACGTGAGCTTCTACGAGGCAGACGCCTACGCGCGCTGGGCCGGCGCGCGACTTCCCACGGAGGCGGAATGGGAGGTGGCCGCTGCCGAACAACCGGTCGCCGGCAACTTCCGCGAAGCGGGCTGGCTCCAGCCTGTCGCGGGACTGACGCGTGGCCGGGGCCCAAGGCAGCTCTTCGGCGATGTCTGGGAGTGGACCGGCAGCGCCTACCGGCCCTACCCCGGGTTTCGTACCCTGTCCGGCACGTTGGGCGAGTACAACGGCAAGTTCATGTCAGGGCAGATGGTACTGCGCGGCGGCTCCTGCGCGACGCCGGACGGCCATGCGCGGGCGACTTACCGTAACTTCTTCTATCCGGGTCAACGCTGGCAGTTCATGGGTTTCCGCCTGGCGGGGGAGACACAGTGATGGCAGTGCAGTTCCACGATTACCACCCGGGAAGCGCCTCGCTGAGGGAAGCCGCCATTGCCGGGCTGTCAGCGACGCCCAAGGCGATCGCGCCCAAGTTCTTCTACGATCAACGCGGCTCGGAACTCTTCGACGCGATCTGCGAACAGCCCGAATACTACCTCACGCGTACCGAAGAACGGATTCTCAAGGACGCAGCCACGGAGATCGCAGCACTCGCCGGCGGCGGCGCGACACTGGTGGAGCTGGGCAGCGGCGCCAGCCGCAAGGTTCGCCTGCTGCTGGAAGGACTGCGCCCGAGCGCCTATCTGGGCGTCGACATCTCCCGCGAGTTCCTGCTCGACAGCACCCGACGGCTCGCCGCCGACTTTCCCTGGCTGGAGGTACATGCCGCCTGTGCCGACTTCACCGCTGAGTTGCCGTTGCCGCATGTCGACACCGGCGGCGCCACACTCACCTTCTTTCCGGGATCAAGCATCGGCAACTTCGATCCCGCCCACGCGCAGACACTGCTTGCCGCCCTCGGCCGTCGGCTGCCGCCGGGCAGCGGTTTGCTGATCGGCGTGGACCTGATCAAGGATCGCGACACGCTGGAGGCCGCCTACAACGACGCCGCCGGCATAACGGCCGCGTTCAACCGCAACCTGCTGGTACGGCTGCGCCGCGAGCTGAACGCGGACATCGATCCGGAGCGCTTCGACCACCGCGCCCACTTCGACGCCGAAGCGGGACGCGTCGAAATGCACCTGGTCAGCCGCGGCGCGCAAACGGTGCATGTCGACGGCCACCAGTTCACCTTCGACGACGGCGAATCCATCCACACCGAGAACTCGTGGAAGTACTCGATCGAGGGCTTCCGCGAGCTCGCGCGCCGCGCGGGGCTGACCCCGAGGGCGCTGTGGACGGACGCCGACGAGCGCTTCAGCGTCCATTACCTGGAAACGGCGGCCGCATGAGGCCACCCCGGGCGTCGCGGCATTCCCGCGCGCGACGCCGGCCTGTTACCGTGAATGGCCGACGCCGCCGCCGGCGAGCCGGCGACATCAACCACCGCAATACCGGAGAGACGAACGCCATGACCATCGCAGTCGGCGATCGCATTCCCAGCCTCACGCTCAAGACCAACGGCCCGGACGGCCCCGCGGACGTCACCACCGACGAACTCTTCGGCGGCAAGCGGGTGGTCCTCTTCGCCGTACCCGGTGCCTTCACCCCTGGCTGCTCCAACACCCACATGCCGGGCTTCGTCGTCCATGCCGACGAGATTCTCGGTCAGGGCGTCGACGATATCGTCTGCACAGCGGTCAACGACGCCTTCGTGCTGGATGCCTGGCAGAAGGACCAGAACGCCGAGCGAATCACAATGCTCGCCGATGGCAACGCGGATCTCGCCCGGGCCCTCGGCCTGGATCTCGACGCGAGCGGCGGCGGCATGGGCACGCGCAGCAAACGCTACGCCCTGATCGCCAACGACGGCGTGGTGGAATACCTTGGCGTCGACACCAAGGGCGTGCAGGAAAGCAGCGCCGAGACCGTGCTCACCAGGTTAAAGGGCACGTAGCCCCAGGGCGTGTCGACGTCAGAGGAGCGCGCATGACAGCGGCTACAGTGGCGGTAATTCCCTGGCAATTGGGCAGGAGGCGCCCGTGGCACGCTCGATTGACCCATCGCCCCATCGCCGGGAGTACCCGGACTACGCCACCCTCTCCCGGGTACTCCGTCACTGGGCCGCAGCGCATCCGGCGCACGTGCGCCTGCAGAGCCTGGCGCGCACACCCGCCGGCCGGGAGCTCTGGCTGATCACGGTCGGCCCCGGGACCACCGGCGACGGCCCCGCCGTCTGGATCGACGGCAATATGCACGCTGCCGAGCTCGCCGGCTGCAACGCGGCAATGGCCATCGCCGAGACGGCTATCAGGCTCCACACCGCGGACGCCGCCGATATCCCGCTGCCCGCACCGGTTCTCACCAAAGCGCGCAGGGTGACCTTTCATATCCTTCCCCGCCTGTCGCCCGACGGCGCCGAGGCGGTGCTGCAATCCGGACGTGTCCTCCGCTCGGTGCCCCGCAATGCCCGCCGGCACGGCGATCGCCCGAGGTGGCACCCGGCGGATATCGACGGCGATGGCCTCGCACTGACCATGCGCGTGCCCGACCCGACCGGGGATTATGTCGAGGACGAGAAAGAGCCCGGCCTCATGCGGCCGCGGGAGATCGACGACGCCGGCCCGTTCTTCCGGCTCTACCCGGAAGGCCGGATCGAGCCTTTCGACGGACGGACCGTTCCCCAGCCCGATTTTCTCTCGGACAACAGTCCCGACCTCAACCGTAACTTCCCCTACGACTGGGCTCCCGAGGAAGACCAGCACGGCGCCGGGCCGTACCCGTTGAGCGAGCCCCAAAGCCGCGCGGTCGCGGAATTCGCCCAGGCACACCCACAGATCTTCGCGTGGCTGAATCTCCACACGTTCGGCGGGGTGTTCATCCGACCACCGGGAGCGGCCGCTGACACGTCCATGGATCGTGACGATCTGGCCATGTACCGGCAGGTGGAAACCTGGGCGGACGCCCTCACCGGGTACCCGATGGTCAGTGGCTACGAGGAATTCACCTACGAGCCCGGACGCCCCCTGCACGGCGACCTCACGGACTTCGCCTTCCATCAGCAGGGCTGCCTGGCGATGGTCTGCGAACTCTGGGACATTTTCGCCCGTCTCGGAGTCGAACGGCAGCATCCGTTCGTGACCCATTACACCCGCATCACGCAGGACGACCTTCGGGCACTTGCACGCTGGGACCGCGAGCACAACCAAGGCCGCATCCTCAAACCCTGGCGCGCTGTCGATCACCCACAGCTGGGGGACGTCGAAGTCGGCGGTTGGGATCCGCGGGTCGGCCTGTTCAATCCGCCCTACGAGCAGCTTCCCCACCTGTGCGACGCCATCGCGGCGTTCTGGTTACGCGTCGCGGCGCTGGCCCCCTGCGTGACGATCGACGACCTCTATGCCGCGCCGCTGGGCGACGACCTCACCCGCATCACCGCCACGGTCCGCAACACGGGCTACCTGAGCACCTACGGAATGCCGTCCGCGCGGCGTCTCGAGTGGAATCACCCACTGTACGCGCACCTCGAGGCCGAGGGGCCGGAGCCGGTCACCACCGGCGGCAGCCGCCAGAAGGTCGGCCACCTGCACGGTTGGGGGCACGGCCGTTTCAACCCGCGTGCCACGCTGTTCTATCCCTTCAGTCCGGGCAATACGGGCGAGCGGCGCCTGAGCTGGCTGGTCCGCGGACACGGCGACGTCACCATTCGGGTTACCGGGCCGCGCACGGGCACCGTAAGCGCCAGCATCCATATCACCGGGTAATCAACCGCCGGATCCCGGGCCCTCACGGGCATGTCCTTCAAGCGGCGGCCCGGCGGCGCTCCCAAATGTGCTGACAATGCGCCGGCAGACACCAGTAGACTGTGCGTCCCGACACACAGCGGCATAGGGAGGCGTCATGGCAACGCTGAACTGGGGCATTCTCGGCACCGCGAAAATCGCGCAGGAAAAGGTGATCCCGCCGATGCAGGCGGCCGATCACTGCCAGGTGGCGGCGATCGCCTCCCGGAACGCGGACACGGCACGGACAGTGGCGGAACATCTCGGCATTCCACGATCCCACGGCAGCTACGAGGCGTTGCTCGCCGACCCCGCCGTCGACGCCGTCTACATCCCACTGCCCAACCACCTGCACGTGGACTGGACCATCAAAGCCGCCGAGGCAGGCAAGCACGTGCTCTGCGAAAAGCCCATAGGCGTGGACACGAAGGACGCGCAACGGCTGCTCGCCGTGCGCGAGCGCACCGGCGTCTACATTCAGGAAGCGGTGATGGTACGCACCCACCCGCAATGGCTCGAAGTGCGCGAGCTCGTGGGCGACGGCGCCATTGGCCGGGTGCAGGCGGTTCACGGCATGTTCAGCTATCACAAGACCGACCCGCAGAACATCCGCAACGTGGCCGGCTACGGCGGCGGCGGCATGCTCGATATCGGCTGTTACCCGATCACGACATCACGCTTCGTGCTCGGCATGGAACCGCGACAGGTTGCCGCGCTGATCGAGCACGACCCCGAGCTCGGTATCGACCGACTCGGTTCCGCCCTGCTCGACTTCCCTGGCGTGCAGGCGACGTTCACCTACGGAACCCAGCTTGCGCCACACCAGTGCATGCAGTTCTTCGGCGACGCCGGCTGGATCGATGTGGAGATCCCGTTCAACGCCCCCGTGGACCGGCCTTGCCGCCTGGCTCTCACCAACGGTGACGGCCGGCGGATCATCGATATCGAAAGCTGCGACCAGTACGGTGTGCAGGCGGAGCGCTTCGCGCGGGCGGTACTGGCCGGGCAGCCGCAGCCCGTGCCGCTGGAGGACTCGCTCGCCAACATGCGGGTCGTTGACGCGGCCTTCCGGGCCGGCCGCACCGGGCACTGGGAACGCCCCTGAGACGGCAATTGCAGGCAACGAACCGCGATCATGGCTGCCCCGCGTATCTGGCTGCTCTCCGCCTACGCCGCCCCGAGTCACCGCTCGTGGGCCGATTGGCTGGTCGATGGCCACCCCGACTACCACTGGCGCCGGTTCGAGCTTCCGGGGCGGCACTTCCGATGGCGGATACGCGGCAACCCGCTTTCCTGGCTGGATGCGCTGCCGCAGGACGTCCCCGACCGCCTGATCGCCACGTCCATGGTGGACCTCGCCACGTTGAAGGGGCTTCATCCGCGGCTGGCATCCGTGCCGACCTATTACTATTTCCACGAGAACCAGTTCGCCTACCCGGTGAGCGAACGCCAGTTCCGCTCCGTCGACCCGCAGATGGTACAACTCTACGGCGCGCTCGCCGCCGATCGGCTGCTGTTCAATTCCGCATTCAACCGGGATTCGTTTCTCGACGGAATCGAACAACTGCTGGCACGGATGCCCGACCAGGTGCCCAACAGCGTCCGCGAGCGTTTGTGTTCCCGCACCACCGTCTGCCCCGTGCCCATCCGACCGGTCGCAGCCGCCCCCGAACGCGACGAGCGCCTGATCCTCTGGAACCATCGCTGGGAATACGACAAGGCGCCGGAAGTATTCACAACGGCGATCCTCGAGCTCGCCGAGCGCGGTATTCCATTCCGGCTGGCACTACTCGGCGCCCGCCACCATGGCGCTTGCGAGTCCCTCGAGCGCCTGCGCGCCGCCCTGCCCGACCGGATCGTCGCGGATGGACGCGTCGACGAAGAGACCTATCGTCGACTTCTGGGCCAGGCCGCCATTGCCGTGAGCACGGCCCGCCACGAATTTCAGGGCCTCGCCATGCTGGAGGCCGCGAGCGCGGGCGCCCGGCCGCTGGTGCCCGATGCGCTGTGTTACCCGGAGCAGTACCCGGATACCTACCGTTACCCGCCGGGGGACGAGCAGGCACTCACGGACCGGCTCGGCGAATGGCTGACCGGCACGCTACCCGCGCCCGTGGATGTCTCGGCCTGGCATGCCGGACACCTGCGCCCGCGATGGCAAACCGTTCTGGCGGGCGATCCCATCGCGTGATCGAGCAGGCCACGCCCTGCGGACGTATGTACCGACCTTTCGACAAGTATTGCCATGTCTCGGCGTTCCTCAGCGCGCCTGTTCGCGTCGACACACCTCGTCGGTATGCCGCCACGACGGGCTTGCGACATCCCGAGTCAGTGGCCTCGATGATCAGGAGCGCGACGAGCGACGCGGCCCACAGGCGCGCTCACAAGCGCCCGGAGAGAGCCGTTGTGCGGCTCTCAGGCATGGCAATACTTGTCGTAGGGTCAATTGGGTGACAATACCGGGCAGTCAATTGCCGGCGTTTCCCGCCCACCCCAGCCCGGCGGCTTCCACGATGAGGACGAACCCTTCGGCGGCCACGATGCGCACCTCCTCACCGGCACCTACGGTTGCCCGCTCCACGGTGCGCGCGCGCCAGCGTTCGCCGTCGACGCGCACGTGCCCGGTTGGATCCAGCGGTTCCAGAGTGACGGCCTGGCGCCCGACCAGAGCCGCGACACCGGTGGGCACGTCGTCACGCAGCGCGTGCCGGTACAAGGGGTACAGGGCCGCGTCCTTGAGCAGCCAGAGGCCGAAAATGCCCCCGCCGACCCACCCGTCGACCCAGCCTGCGGAGACGACGACATAGAGCACTATCGCAACAAGTAGTGCCTCCGGTACCTGAATCAGCACGTAACGCAGGGCAACGGGTGCGCGCATCGTCGACTTCGCCGTGTCGTGGAGCGGAGTATCACCGCGGAGATTCTACGCGAGGTGGCGGATGCGAGGCGGCTCTGTGGGGTACATCGACCTCCAGCGGGCCGATTTCCTCTCACGCGCATGGCGCCATGCACCACCTCGCTTCTAGACTAGGTACCGTAAGGTTCAAAAGATGAATCAGGGAGGAGGAGCACGCCATGCCCACCTACGCCAATGCCATGGAGCTGATCGGCAACACACCCCTGATGCGGGTGTCGAACCTGGACACCGGCCCCTGCGAGCTCTATCTCAAGCTCGAGAACAGCAATCCGACGGGCTCGATCAAGGACCGCATCGGCCTGTCCATGATCGAGGCAGCGGAGCAGGACGGCAGCCTGCGCCCCGGTGGCACCATCGTCGAAGGCACCGCCGGCAACACCGGGCTGGCGCTCGCGCTGGTCGCCCAGCAGAAAGGCTATCGGCTGATCCTCGTCATCCCGGACAAGATGAGCCGGGAGAAGATCTTCAATCTCAAGGCCATGGGAGCGGAGGTGGTGATGACCCGCTCGGACGTGGCGAAAGGCCACCCCGAGTACTACCAGGACAAGGCTCAAGCGATCGCCGAGCGCACCGAGGGAGCGGTGTTCATCAACCAGTTCGCCAACCCCGCCAACCCCCATGCCCATGAAACCATCACCGGCCCGGAGATTCACGAGCAGATGGATCAGCGGGTGGATGCAGTGATCTGCGGCGTGGGCTCCGGCGGCACCCTGACCGGGCTGTCTCGCTTTTTCGCACGGGCGGCACCGGACACGGAGATGGTGCTCGCCGACCCCAAGGGGTCGATCCTGGCCGAGTACGTCCGCACCGGCCGCACCGACCTGGAAGGCGGTTCCTGGCTCATCGAGGGCATCGGCGAAGACTTCATTCCCCCGGTCGCGGACCTCTCCCACGTCCACAACGCGATCACGGTGGACGACAAGGAAAGCCTGCTCTGCGGCCGCGAGCTACTGCGTGCCGAGGGCATTCTCGGCGGCACCTCCACCGGTACCTGCCTGGCCGCGGCCCTTCGCTACTGCCGCGGTCAACGCACCCCCAAACGCGTGGTGACCTTCGTCTGCGACACCGGCAACAAGTACCTATCCAAGATGTACAACGACCACTGGCTGGAGGATCAGGGCTTCATAGAACGCCACCGCTACGGCGATCTGCGCGATCTCGTCAAGCACCCGTTCGACGAGCGCGATACCGTGGTCATCGGCCCGGACGAGCCATTGACCACAGCGTATGCACGCATGAAGCTCTACGATGTCTCCCAGCTACCGGTCATGGACAACGACCGGGTCGTGGGCATTGTCGACGAGTCGGACTTGCTGCTCGCCGTCTACGGCCACGTTGATCACTTCCGTTCGCCGGTACGCGAAGCCATGATCACCCAACTGGAGAAGGTGGATGTACGCGCGAGCCTCGATGACGTACTCGCCATCTTCAAGGCCGGTCACGTCGCCATCGTCACCGAGGGCGATCACTTCCACGGCCTGATCACACAGATCGACCTGCTCAATTACCTACGGCGCAAGACCGACTGAGATATCGACAATGACCGACGACGATCGACGCTACGGCCTGGCCACGCGGGGCATTCATGCGGGCCAGACTCCGGACCCGGGCACCGGCGCCATCATGACGCCCATCTTCGCCACCTCCACCTACGTACAGTCGAGCCCCGGCCACCATCAGGGGTTCGACTACTCGCGTACCAGCAACCCCACCCGTCTCGCCTACGAACGCTGTGTGGCGGACCTGGAGAACGGGCGCGCAGGGTTCGCCTTCGCCTCCGGCATGGCGGCAACGGCGAGCGTACTCGAGCTGCTGGATCACGGTAGCCACGTCATTGCCATGGACGATCTCTACGGCGGCTCCTATCGGCTGTTCGAGAACGTGCGCCGGCGCTCGGCAGGGCTCGAGTTCAGCTTCGTGGACCTCACCGACGCGGACGCCATGGCTGCCGCGGTGCGGGAGAACACACGCATGATCTGGGTGGAATCCCCCACCAACCCGCTGCTCAAGCTGGTGGACCTGGAACGCGTGGCGGCCTTCGCACGGGACCACGGCCTGATCGCGGTGATGGACAACACCTTCGCCACGCCCGTCCTGCAGCAGCCGCTGGATTTCGGCTTCGACGTGGTGGTGCACTCGGCGACGAAATACATCGGCGGGCACTCGGACGTGGTCGGCGGCGTCGCGGTAGTGGGCAACGACACCGAGCTCGCCGACCGCCTGGGCTACATCCAGAACGCGGCCGGGGCCATCGCGGGGCCGTTCGACAGTTTCCTCGCCATGCGTGGCGCCAAGACCCTGGCGCTTCGCATGCGCCAACACTGCGCGAACGCCCGCACCATCGCCGACTGGCTGAACCGCCACCCGCAGGTGGAACGGGTCATCTACCCGGGTCTGGAGAACCATCCCCAGCATGAGCTCGCCGACCGGCAGATGAATGACTTCGGGGGAATGGTCTCGGCGGTCATCCGCGGTGGAGAGGACGGGGCACGCCGCATGCTCGAACGCTGCCGTATCTTCTCGCTCGCCGAGAGCCTGGGCGGGGTGGAGAGCCTCATCGAGCATCCCGGCATCATGACCCACGCCTCCATTCCGGCGGAAACACGCCGGCGTCTGGGGATCGAGGACGGGCTGATCCGGCTGTCGGTTGGCATCGAGGACGTGGAGGACCTTACCGCGGACCTGGATCAAGCACTCGCCGGGGACGCGTAAAGCGTCCCCCTGCCGGGCTACCAGTGGTGGTGCCGATGCCCGAAACGGTGGTGGTAGCGGTACTTGTGTCCGTAGCGATAGTAGCCATGGTCACTGAACCGGTACTTGATATGACCGTGGTAACCGCTGCCGTGACCACCGTAGTAGCCGATGCCATAGGAGTGCGACACGGCATAGTGGCAACCGGAGAGCCCGGCCCCCAGTAATACCGCGATCATGGCCGCTCGCAGATGTGGCCCGCAGCCCGATACCGGCAAACGCATGGGCTTCGCCCTCGCGCAGACCGCCAAGACCACAAAGCATAGCCGCTCGCCACTGAACCAGGCGTGAATGTGGTGCACCGCCGTCGCACCGATGTGGTGCCCGCTTGGTGCAGCGCCCCAATGCGGTGCACTCCGGCACCATCCGGAATCCCGTAACTTACTGTTAAAAAACTATTTTCCGCCTTGGCACAGAGACTGCTTCAGCGGTGCGAGTCCATCGTTCCCAGCGAACGTACACCGATCACTCGTTACCACGGAGCAGCCAATGGACGCGGTTACACAACTCAGCTACGCGCTGGATACCTTTTATTTCCTCGTCTCGGGCGCGCTGGTGATGTGGATGGCGGCGGGCTTCGCCATGCTCGAAGCGGGGCTGGTGCGCGCCAAGAATACCGCCGAGATCCTGACCAAGAACGTCGCGCTCTATGCCATCGCCTGTGTGATGTACATGCTGGTGGGCTACCAGATCATGTACGGTGGCTCCGACAGCGCCGTGTTCCCCGGCCTGGGCTTTCTCATCGGCGCCGATCACACTACCGAGGCCGTGCTCGCCAGCAGCGGCGAGCTTTATTACTCGGTGCTTTCCGACTTCTTCTTCCAGGTGGTGTTCGTCGCCACGGCCATGTCCATCGTTTCCGGCGCGGTGGCCGAGCGCATGAAGCTCTGGGCGTTCCTCGCCTTCGCCGTGGTCATGACCGGTTTCATCTACCCGGTGCAGGGTTACTGGAAGTGGGGCGGTGGCTTCCTCGACCAGCTCGGCTTCCAGGACTTCGCCGGCTCCGGTGTGGTGCATCTCGCCGGTGCCGCCGCGGCACTCGCCGGCGTACTGCTGCTCGGCGCGCGCCACGGGAAGTACGGACCGAAGGGGCAGGTGCGCGCCATCCCGGGCGCCAACCTGCCGCTGGCGACCCTCGGCACGTTCATCCTGTGGCTCGGCTGGTTCGGCTTCAACGGCGGCTCGGAGCTCAAGGTCTCCGACGTGGCCGAGGCCAACGCCGTCGCCCGGGTGTTCGTCAACACCAACATGGCCGCTGCCGGCGGCGCCGCGATCGCGGCAATCGTCTCCCGGGCCCTGTTCGGGAAAACGGATCTCACCATGGTCCTCAACGGTGCCATCGCCGGCCTGGTCGCCATCACCGCCGAGCCGTTGACCCCGGCACCGCTGCTCGCCGCGGCCATCGGCGGCGTGGGCGGCGCCCTGGTCGTGCTCTCGGTGGTCGCACTGGACAAGCTGCACATCGACGACCCGGTGGGTGCCATCTCCGCGCACGGTACGATCGGCATCTGGGGCCTGCTCGCCGTGCCCATGTCCAACGACAGCGCCACGATCGTCGGCCAGCTCATCGGCATCGTCACCATCTTCGCCTGGGTCTTCGCGGCCAGCCTGATTGTCTGGGCCGTGATCAAGGCGACCATGGGCCTGCGCGTGAGCGAGGAAGAGGAACGCCAGGGCGTGGATATCGGCGAGTGCGGCCTGACCGCCTACCCGGAGTTCATCGCCCCGGACAGCACCGAGCCGAGTGAGCGTCCGCCCCGCGGGCGCAAGACCCCGGAGCCGGCGACGAAGCCGACCACACCGCAGCCCTCTCAGCATTAAGCGATAAATCGCCCCACGTGAACAGGGTGCCTTCGGGCGCCCTGTTCACATAGCCGCTGCGGGCACGCGCGGCGCGGCGGTTACTCCGGTGCGGGCTCGTGCGCCAGCAGCCCGCGCGCCTCGTTGTAGGAGAGGCCCCGGATCCCGGTCTGCTCCATGGACGCCCCCAGCGAGTGAGACAACGCAAACGCGAAGGCACGCTGGTAGAACGGCATCTGCGACTCGTGCACCGGCAGTACGTCGTCCACGGTCTCGGCATCCTCCAGACGCCGCTCGAAGGCCTCGCGCTTGTCCGCGAGGAACTGCATGAAGGCGGCATCCTCGGCCACCTCTTCGGCGAGCTCCAGCGTCCAGGTCATGTCCGGCTGCAGCCGGCATTCGCCGATAAAGCGGCCATAGACGCCCTCCCCCCACTCGTCGGGCGGGATGAGCGACAACCAGAAACGCTCGCGCTTGCGGTATAGCCAGTAGGAACGGCCCGGTACCGGCTTGAAGTTGAAGTCGCTCTCCAACACGAACAGCGAAGTGAAGAGCTCGGTGGAGACACGTTCAATGTGCTTAGGCGGCGCCGCAGCCACCGCGGCACGGCTCTCGGCGAGCGCCGCCAGCACTGGAACCTGCCCTTTACCTTCCGGATTCGGCTTCCTGCTCATGGATGCGTCACGATCTTCGGAACACAGTAACGGCGGGCATGCTACGCAGTATCCGCCGAGCTGTCATGGCCTGCACGTTTGACCCCACCTTAGCCCAGCGTCACGCTTACGGTGATCAACCGTGGGAGTCAGGAAATGGCCCAACCGCGCTTTACCATCGGTGAGCTCGTCCATCACAAGAAGTTCGGCTATCGCGGCGTCATCGTGGACGTCGACGCCGAGTACAACGGCTCCGAGGAGTGGTACGAGTACATGGCGCGCAGCCGACCGCCGAAAGACGCCCCGTGGTACCACGTGCTCGTCCACGACGCGCAGCATTCGACCTACGTCGCCGAACGCCACCTCGAACCCGACGACAGCGGCGAGCAGATCAATCACCCGGCACTCGGCCGGTTCTTCGACCGCTTCGACAACGGGCGCTACTTCAGCAGCCGGTACAACTAGTCTCCTGAATCAGCATTCCGCTGCAATTCCACGGTATTCCTGCGCGACACCGTGCCGCTGTCGCGGTGTTGGTGACGCTCGACATGGGATCGCCACGCCTTCGCGCTACCGCCTACGACAGCGGCGCCATGTCACGTGGGAAGGGAGCGCTTCACTCACCCCACGGTGAATGACGGTCGCGGATTTCAGTCCGGGTTGCGCAAAGCCATGCCGTACCGATGGGTGCTCCCTTGCGAAGCGCTACTCGAGCCACGCGACCGGGAACGCGTTACTCAGCCGCGGAACCCTGCAGGGCGGTCGCCGGGTCCGTCGTCGCGCCCACCGGCGGGAGCGTATGCGGCCAGGGAAGGCCGCATACGAGCCTACACGGACGTACTCGCGGCGTCTCCCGCCGGTGGGCGCGACGACGGACCCTCCCCGTGCATCTCACCCATCTCCAATGGCGCGGCGGATACATCGGTCAACGCCGAATCGAGAACGAAGAAAGCCTGAAACCGTGCGATTTCGCCGCCGGTCCATCATGCTCGCCGTGAGCCCACGTTCGCGAGCTACCCGGTTCGACGACGGAGGCCGCATGACGTTTAGCGGCAATACTTGCGACCCCCCGCTGAAACGTCATTCAAGCTTAACGCGACTGTCTTGTTCCCGTCGTCCGGCGATGCGACGGTTCAGCGCCTGCACCGAGGCCACGCCAAGGAGACGGTCACATGATCACTCGCGGATTGACCCGCATCACCCTGTTCACCGCCCTCGCGCTTACCACGGCACTCGCCCATGGCGCGCCTTACGAATGGAACTATCCGGCGCCCATCAAGACCCCGGGCGCCAACGACAACGGCAACGTCGTGCTCTTCGACGTCTCCCACGGCGGCACCGAGGGCAACGCCGACTGGGTGATCGACGGCGCATTCTCGGACTTCGCCGACGCGCTCGTCGCCGAGGGTTACACCGTCCAGGAGTACCGCGGCGTCGACAAGAACGGCGACGGCGTCATCCAGTTCGTGGACGACTACCACACACCCACCGAGGCCGCGCACGCCGCCAACGAAGCGGTGATCACCTACCCCGGCATCAGTCACGCGGACGTGCTGGTGCTCGCCGAAAGCAACCGCCCGTTCACGATCGCCGAACGTGACGCGCTGGCGCAGTTCGTCGCCGACGGCAACGGCGTATTCTTCATCGCCGATCACTACAACGCCGACCGCAACCTCAACACCTGGGACAGCACCGAGGTGTTCAACGGCTACAACCGCTCGACCCGCGCGAAGTACGACCTCGGCGGCACCTACGGCGACCTGCGCAACCCGGGTACCGCCGGTGATGGGTGGCTCGCGGAGACGTTCGGCGTACGGTTCCGCTTCAATGCCATCGACTGGAAATCCGGCGTCAGCGGCATCGTCGACCCCGAGCAGGGCGAGGGCCTCACCGTCGGAGTAGACCCGGTCCTCATGGCCGGCGGCGCCACGCTGGCAATCACCGACCCCAGCCGCGCCAAGGGGCTGGTCTATTTCGGTCCGAGCGACAGTCCGGCGCGCTGGTCCCACGCCGTGGACTCCGGCGTGTATTTCGGCGGCGAGGCGGAGGGCCCGTACGTGGCCATCGCCAAGGCGGGCGCCGGCAAGGCCGCCTTCATCGGCGATTCCAGCCCCATCGAGGACGACTCGCCCAAGTACCGCCGCCAGGACAATGGCGAGACCAAGCACACCTACCCCGGCTGGACCGATGCTGGCAATGCGGCGGTCCTCAGCGTCAATATCGTCGACTGGCTCGCCACACCCGAGTCCTACACGGCATTCGGCGGCAGCGTCCATCCGGCCGGCGACGCCACGCCCAATCCCCTCGCGAGCGAGGAGCTGGACGACCCGGACAACGGCGCGCCCTGGCGCGAGCCTTCCGGCGGCTACGCCCCCTGGGATCCATCGACCTTCGCTGCCGGCGCCTACGGAGCGCCACAGGGCATCGACGGCGGTGACGGCGGCGATGGAACCACGCTCACCGTGACCGAAGCCCTCGCCCGTTCGAACGGTACGGACGTTACGGCCACCGGCGAGATCACCCGCGGCATCAACGACCCGTACGCCCTGGAAATTGCCGACCCGGCCAACCCCGGCGCGACCCTGTACGTGAAGCTCGAAAGCGAATATCGCGACGCGTTCAGCCCGGCCAATGACCCATCGGTCGTCGGCGAGACCCTGCAGGTCACCGGTACCCGGGACGACTACATGACGGAGCCGAGCATTGAATCGGTCACCGCCATGAAGCTCGTCGACGATAGCGGCTCGGACAGCGGCGACGAGACCGCCTGCGGCTCCGCGGACTCGATCACGGTCTCGACAGCGTACGCCAGCAGCCTGGGCACGCCGCTCACCGTCGTGGGCGAGGTGATCGGCGGCATCAACGACCCCTACGCCCTCGAGCTCGGCGACCCGAGCAACGGCACCAGCATTTACGTGAAGCTGGAATCCGGCCAGCGCGCCCAGTACAGCCCGGCCAACAATCCGGCGATCGTCGGCGAGTGGCTGGAGGTCGTCGGCACCCGCGATGAGTACATGACTCACCCCAGCGTGGAGTCGGTCAGCAGCCTGACCCTGCTCTCCAGCTGCCCCTGAATCCCCGGCGGGCATCGCCCGCCGTTCCATCCACCGGCAGATAGGTCAAAGATACGATGACGATTTCCCCGCGCTCCCTGCTCGTGCTATCGCTGCTGGGCACCGCCGTTCTGGGCGGCTGCGGCGGCGATGGCGACAACGACGACAGCCCGGAAACGACCGGCCCGGTCACGGTGGATCTCCGACTCATGGAGACCACGGATATCCACGCCAACGTGATGGACTACAACTACTACGGCGACGAGGCGGACCCCACCATCGGGCTGGTGCGCACCGCGACGCTGGTCAGGCAGGCGCGCGAGGCGCTCGAATTCCGCGACAATCACCTGCTCGTGGACAACGGTGACCTCATCCAGGGCAGCCCCATGGGGGACTGGCGCGAGGCGGAAGGCCTGGCGGCCGGCGAGGTTCACCCGGTGTACAAGGCCATGAACGAGATGAACTACGCCGTGGGCAACTACGGCAACCACGAGTTCAACTACGGCCTGGAATTCCTGGACGAAAGCGTCAACGACGCCGCCTTCCCGTACATCAGCGCCAACATCTTCAAGGACGACGGCGACGGTGACCCCAGCAACGACGTGCCCTACTTCGAGCCCTACAGGCTCATCGACAAGTACGTCACCGACCGCGACGGCGAAAGCCACGAGATCACCATCGGCGTGATCGGCTTCGTGCCGCCGCAGATCATGCAGTGGGACAAGGAGAACCTCGAAGGCCGGGTCGTCACCAAGGACATCAAGGCCATGGCCGAGCGGTACGTGCCGCAGATGCAGGCCGAGGGCGCGGATATCATCGTGGCCGTGCCCCATTCGGGGATCAGCACCAAGGCGTACTCCGCCGCCGACAAGGCCGAGAACAGCGCCTGGTACCTGGCCGACGTCGCGGGCATCGACGCCATCATGTTCGGCCACAGCCACCTGGTGTTTCCCTCGGAGGCATTCGCCGACACCGCAAACGTCGACATCGAGCGTGGCACCATCAAGGGCGTACCCGCCGTCATGCCCGGCTTCTGGGGCAGCCACCTGGGCATCATCGACCTGACGCTGGAATACGAGGCCGACGCCGACGACTGGACGGTGACCGGCAGCGAGGTGGAGGCCGAGCCCATCTTCGCCGACGGCGAACCCACGGTCACCGCGGATGCGACGCTCAAGGCGCTGGTGGCCGACGACCACCAGGCCACTATCGACTACATGAACCAGCCCATCGGTGAGTCCACCGACGACATCTTCAGCTTCCTGGCGATGGTGAAGGACGACCCGTCCGTGCAGATCGTCAACGACGCCCAGAAGGCCTACGTGGAGGCCGCCATCGAGGGCGACGTCAACCTCCAGGACCTGCCCGTGCTCTCCGCCGCCGCCCCGTTCAAGGCCTGCGACCGCGAGGGCAACTGCGACGAGGAAGGCAGCTTCACGGTGGTGCCCGCCGGCGAGCTCAAGGTGAAGAACGCCGCCGATCTCTACCTCTACCCCAACACCCTCATGGCGGTGAAGGTGAACGGCAGCGAGCTCAAGGAATGGCTGGAGTGCTCGGCGTCGCAGTTCTACCAGATCGACACGGACACCACCGAGCCGCAATCCCTGGTCAACTTCACCGGCTTCCCCACTTACAACTTCGACGTCATCGACGGCGTGACCTACCAGATCGACGTCACCCAGCCGCCCAAGTACGACCGCGACTGCAACGTCATCAACGCGGACGCCGAGCGCATTGTGGACCTGCAGTTCGAGGGCCAGGCCGTTCCCGCGGACAAGGCGTTCCTGATCGCCACCAACAACTATCGGGCCAATAGCGGCGTGTTCCCCGGCACCGGCGCGGATCACGTGGTCATCAACTCGCCGGACGCCAACCGCACGGTGCTGGCGAACTACATCAAGGACAACAGCCCGGTGACCCCGACCGCCGACGGCAACTGGTCCTTCGCCCCCATCGACAGCGGCACGGACCTCACCCTGACCTTCCGCGTGCCCAACACGGACCGGGCGCGGAGCTTCGTGCGCGACAAAGCACCCAACGCCATGTTCCTGGAAGTCAACGACAACGACGAAGCCGTCTACGAGCTGCACCTGCAGTGAGCCATCCGGGCCGCCTGCGGGCGGCCCGGCTTACTAATCTTCTCAGAAGTATTGTCATGCGTCAGAGCGCCACAGCGGCCCGGGGGCAAGACGCGTTCGCGCCGGCGTGGCTGGGTCACGTCAAGCGAGCGCAACGCCGCCACCGGGTCGCTGTGGCGCTCCCTTTGGGCCGGTCTGTGCGCCGATGGGATCTGCGTTGCTCACCGCTTGTGTAGCCCGGCTACACGGCGCGCCTCGCGCCTTGCCCCATCGGCGCACAGTCCGGCTGACGCATGACAATACTTCTGAGAAGATTAGTATCCACCCGCACCCCTTTCTGGTCCGCAAGCGACACTACGACGGCGAGCGAGTCCTTATTTACCCACAAGACCGAATTCCGGCAGAAGCGGCGTGGAAGACGCACCACGTGCCACCAGCGCCGGCGGGGCGTGCCGGGGCGGGAGCGTATGCGGCCATGGACGGCCGCATCCGAGCGTATAGGGACATATTCACAGCGTCTCCCGCCCCGGCACGCCCCGCCGGTGCTGCCACGGCCGCAGACCTATTTGCAGCACCGCGAACCTGTCGCGCTGAGGGAGACAGAGTTGTCGCCCTGGGCGCAGGGGGAGCTATTGCCGCCGCGCGTGGGTCATCCAGCCCCCCATTACGAACAACAGCAACGCCATCACCACCAACCCGGGCAGGCCGGTCACCGGCACCGCCGTGACGCCGACGCTCAGGGCGAACCGTACCGGCTCGTCCACACCCGTCGCCTCGGCGGTCACCGCGACCGCCCCGGAGTTCTCGCCCGCGGCGGCGTAGACCCCCGCACGCCCGTCGGCATCGGTGGTCACCGACACCGTCGAAGCGCCGGCGCTCTGCGCCACAGCGGTACTGATCAGCCCGAAATCGGGTGCCGCGCTGGTGTGCATCGGCTGTTCAGAGAGCTCGGCACTCCCCGAGGTCACGGTGAAGGTGACGGTGACACCGGCGACCGGCGTGTTGTCGACATCGCGCACCTGCACCGTCAGCGGCTCGCCAAACGCCTTGCCAACGTAAGCGTCCGGTGCATACCGCCTTCCGGGCTGTCCGGTGATTGGCGATGATCGTGTCTGCGTTAGCGACGTGGGC
>NZ_JBNAZM010000047.1:0-36221 GCF_051195215.1 Arhodomonas sp. AD133
TTGCGCCACCGCCTCAAGACCGCCGGCAGCGATACCTCGCCGGAGCGGCTGCTGCGCAGCCTGCGCAAGATCCAGCGTCATACCGTCCATATCGCGGGCCGCGCCCACGAGGGTGTGACCCACCCCAACGCCGAGCAACTGGAGCTGTTCAACACGGTCGGCATCGACGCACCAAAACGGCCTTGCTGAGCCTGTTGTAACACGATCGGATCATCCGATATCGGAAAATCAACAAGTTACGCCGATAACTGTGGAACTCCGGAGGCATCGGGTCATCTGGGTGACGGCGGCCTTGGACGCCGCATAGGCGCCCATGCCGACGCGCGGCGTGGCCGCGGCGTTGGAGCTGACGGTGACGATGGCCCCCCCCCCCGCCGGCGCGCCGCCATGCGCCGGCCGACGGCACGGGAGACGTTGAAAGTGCCGGTGGTGTTTACGGCCAGCGTTCGTGCCCAGTCATCGTCGCTGCAGTCGAGCAGCGATCCGGGGTGCAATACCCCGGCGACGTTGGCCAGATAGTCTGCTGGCCCCAGTTCGGTCTCCAGCTCAGCCACGGCCGCTTCCACCGCCCTAGCCTCGGAGATGTCCACGGCCGCTCACCGAACATTGCCGCCGCCGGCAGTCAGCTCGGCGCCGATCGCTCGTAGCCCCTCATGCTGGCGATCCAGAAGTCCCACGGCGCAGCCGCGCCGTGCCAGCGTTCGCGCTACCGCCGCGCCAATGCCCTGCGCCGCGCCGGTAACCACGGCGGTGCCCGTCATCGTCTCCATCGGCTCAATGCTCCTTCAGTGCCCGTGTCACGGCCGCATCCAGCGGGCCGTAGCTGCTGAGCGCATCCGGCACCACCACCGGCCGTCCCGAACGCGGCGAGATCAGTACCTCGGCCTCCACGCCATAGAGCTGCCGGATCAGCGCCGGGTTCATTACCTGCCGGGGGCTGCCGTCGGCCACCAGCCGGCCGTCATTCATGGCGAGCAGCCGGTCGGCGAAGCGCATCGCCGCGTTGACGTCGTGGACGACCATGACGACGGTCCGGCCGGTGCCCGCCAGCTTGCGCACGAGCTGCAGCACCTCCAGCTGATGACCCATGTCCAGCATGCTGGTGGGTTCGTCCAGCAGCATCAGCGGCGACTGTTGGGCCAGCGCCATGGCCAGCCAGCAGCGCTGGCGCTGGCCGCCGGAGAGCCGGTCTACCCGTCGGTCGGCGAGACCGGTGGTTCCGGTGGCCGCCAGGGCGTGGGCCACCGCCTGCTCGTCCGCCGGCGACCATTGCCGGAAAAGCCCCTGGTGCGGATGGCGGCCGAAGCGCACCAGGCCGGCCACGGTCATGGCTTCGGGGAGCTCCGGCTGCTGCGGCAGTAGGGACAGTCGCCGGGCCACTTGCCGCGGACGCAGCCGCCAGACGTCGTCGCCGCCGACCCGGACCCGACCGGCAACGGGCCGGTGTAACCGGGCGATACTCCGCAGCAGGGTGGATTTGCCGCAGCCGTTGGGGCCGACGATGGCCACCACCTCGCCGGGCTCGATGATGGCGTTCACGTCCGCCACGGCCACGTGGCCCGGATACGTGCTGGTGAGGGCCTCGATGCTTAGTACCACGGCTTCATTCGCCTCCACGCCCTTCGGTCAGAAGTATCCACAGCAGGAACGGCCCGCCAAAGATGCTCGCCACGGCCCCGGCGGGGATCTCCACCGGCGCGGCCACGACCCGGCCCAGGGTATCGGCCAGCAGAACCAGCATCGCGCCGACCAGGGCGGCGGACAGGGTGGGCACCCGCCCGGGCCCTTCCAGCTTGCGGGCGATGATCGGCGAGGCCAGGGCCAACAACCCCACCGGCCCACCCACCGGCCCGCCGATGCCCACGGCCAGGCCTGACAGCGCCACGGCGAGGGCGAAGGCCTGTAGTTGGCAGCGGCCGACGTCCAGTCCCAGGGTGGCGGCATTGGGCAGGCTGAGCTGGAGCAGTGTCAGGCCCCGGCCGAGAACCAGCGCCAGCAGCACCAGGGCCAGCATTGCGCCGGCCAGGACTGGCGTCACCGCCTCGCCGCGACCCACCAGGCTGCCGATGCTCCAGGCATACACGGCGCTGGCATGCTGCAGGTTGGCCCAGGCCAGGCCCAGCTCCGTCAGCGCCCGCAGCGCCGCCGACAAGCCCAGGCCCACGATCAGTACCCGGTAGCCGCGCGAGCCCATCTGTCCGGCCAGTACCAGCAGGGCCGCGGCGGTGACCCCGGCGCCCAGCAACGCCACCCACCAGCCGCCCAGCGTGCCGCTGTCGGCGGCGATGATCATGAGCATCATGGCGAAAGTGGCGCCTTCGTTGATTCCGAGGATGGCTGTCGTGGCCAGGTGGTTGCGTGCCACCGTCTGCAGCAGGCAGCCGGCGGCACCCAGTCCGGCCCCGGCCAGCAGCCCGGCCCAGATCCGCGGCAGGCGGATGTCACGTACCAGCAGCTGCTGGACATCCGGTCCCTGGCCCGCCAGCGCCTGAAGGGCGCCAATCAGGCCCACCTGGCCGGGGCCGGCGGTCAGCGCCAGGATCACGCCTACCGCCAGGAGACCGGCCAGGCCCAGTAACACCAGCCGGGGGCGTAGCGGCAGCCGCAGGGATAGCGTCCCCAGGCGCCAGACGGGGGCGCCGGCGAAGCGGGGCCGGTACCAGGTCGTGCTCATGACCGTGACGCCCCCGCTCCTAGCGGACCGCGCCCGGCACGGACGATCCAGACCATGAACGGTGCGCCGATCAGCGCCACCAGGACGCTGGCCGGTGCCTCGAAGGGACGGACCACCACCCGGGCGGCAATGTCCGCCGCCAGTAAGATGGCGGCGCCGGCCAGGGCGGCCAGCAGGAACTGCCTTCGCAGTTCCGGACCGGCGACGGCCCGGCCGGCGTGGGCGGCCAGGAGACCCAGGAAGGCGATGGGTCCGGCCAGGGCCACGGCGCCACCGGCGGCCAGGGTCACCGCCGTTGCCACGCCCAGACGGACCAGGCCTGGCCGGTGCCCCAGGGCCCGGGCGCTGTCGTCACCCAACAGCAGCGCCGCCAGCGGGCGCAGCAGCACCAGCGACAGCGCCAGCGCCGCCGCCACCGCGGGCCAGACCTGCCAGACCAGTGCCCCGGACGTGCCGGAGAGCGTACCCATGGTCCAGTAGCGGAACTGGTCGTAGCTCTGCTGGTCCGCCAGCAGGATCGTGGCGCTGAGGCCGTGGAAGGTGGAGCCCAGCGCGACACCGGCCAGAATCAGCCGCAGCGGCGTGTTGCCGCCGCCGGCATGGCTAAGGGCCAGTACGCAGCCGCTACCCAGCAGTGCCCCGCCGAAGGCCCAGCCCAGGTAGGCGCAGCCCGTGGCCGCGCCCGTGAACGCGATGCCCACCACGACGGCCAGCGCCGCGCCGGCGTTGATGCCCAGCAGGCCCGTCTCCGCCAGCGGGTTGCGGGTCATGGCCTGGAGCAGGCAGCCGGCACCGCCCAGCGCCGTGCCCACCAGCAATGCCGCCAGCGTGCGCGGTAGTCGCAGGGACTGGATCACCGTCGCCGCCTGCGGATCGGTCCCGCCCAGCAGGTAGTCCAGGCTCTGCGCCGGGGTGACCGCTCCCGCCCCGGTGAGCAGGGAGACCAGGCATAGCAGTGCCGTGCCCGACATCAGGGCGGCCGGGAGCCAGACGAGGGGATCGCGGTGCGGTGCCGTCACCGGGGGGCCATCGCCTCCTCGACGTCCGCCAGTATGGCCAGGGCGCCCAGCGGTCCCCCCGGCCCCGTCCACAGGGAGCCATCGACGCTGACGACATGACCCGCCTGCACGGCGTTCAGGGCCTGGAAGGCCGGCATGTCCCGGGCCTGCTCCAGGGCGCGAACGGCCTCGCCGGCCGGCTGCAGGGTGCCGACGAAGATCCAGTCGGCGTCGATGCGTTCCAGGGCCTCCAGGCTCAGCGGTGGCGTGTGGGCGGTGCCCGGCTCCTGCTGGTGGTCGGGTCGGCGCAGGCCCGCGTCCCGGATGACGCGGCTCGCGAAGGCGTCACGTTGCATGTAGGCCGGGCCGCGTGGGTTCCAGCGCACGATGCTGACACTGGCGCCGGCGTGCTGGCCCAGGGCCGCCTCCACGGCCGTCGCCCGTTCGCGGTAACGGGCGAGGAATGCCTCGGCCTCCGCCTGGCGGTGCAGGGCCTCGGCCGCGCCCTGGAGCGCCTGGCGCCAGCTCTCGCCGATCTGATAGGTCACCACGGCGGGTGCGACCCGGCGCAGCTGGGCGATGAGCTGGGGATCGGGTACGCCGCCGGCGAGGATCAGATCGGGCTGCAGCTCGATGATCCGGCCCATGGACGGGTGCATGAACTGGCCGATCACCTCGACGGACGCCGCCCGCTCGCCGAGATAGCGCGGCGGGCCGGCCTGGCCGCGGCCTGCCACGGTGCCGACGGGTTCTACGCCCAGGGCCAGGGCGGCGTCCAGGTCCGGCTCGCTGAGCGTGATGACTCGTTGCGGGTCCTGCGGTACGGTCACCTGCTCGCCGCTGGCGTCGGTCAGGCTGCGCTCGGCGGCCCGGGCGCCGGCGGCGCCGAGGATGACCAGCGTCAGGGCCGCGAGCGTCCCGAACCCGAGGCGGAGGCCACGAAACGGACGTGAAATGGGCGCGGTATTCCCGGTGGTTCCCCGAAGCGTTCTGTTGATGGCTGCTGCCGAGATCCGGCAAGTCACGATGAGTTTCCCCCACATTTCGCGGCTCACGCCTCCGCGTCGAACGCGTCCATGATTCGGTGGCGCTCGGCGTGGTAACGCTCCTCGGAGAACTCGGCCTTCCAGTACGGAACCGCGTACATCTGCCGCCGCTGCAGGCCGGGGGACCGGCGCAGGCTGTTGCGGATATGTACCACGGCGGCGTTCTCCCCGGCGATCCAGGCGAAGCACTCCGCCCGCGGCCAATCCACCGCTTCCACGGCGTCGATGAGCTGGCGGTCCACGCCGGCCGGCTGCCGACGCACCAGCCAGCGGATAGGAATATCCGCCGCGTAGCCAGGTGCCTGGCAGTCCTCGTTCGTGGGGACCTCGACGATGGCCTGGCCGCGCGCGGTGGCGGACAGTTCCTCCAGGAGTGCGCTGATGGCGGGCAGGGCCGTGATGTCTCCGGCCAGCAGGTACCAGTCGGCGCTGCCGATCATCGGCTCCGGGCCGCCGGGGCCGGCGACGCCGATGCGCTGCCCCGGCGCGGCTCGCAGCGCCCAGGCCGAGGCGGGGCCCTGGTCGCCGTGGAGGACGAAGTCCACCTCCATCAAGCCGGTGGCGGGGTCGAGCCGGCGCACCGAGTAGGTCCGGGTGACCGGCCGCTGGTCCCGGGGCGGCCAGACGGGGCCGTCCGGGCCCAGGCGCGGCAGTACCGGCTCCGCCTGGCCGTCGCGGGGCAGGAAGATCTTGATGTGCGCGCCATTGCGGTTGGCGGGAAAGCCGGCCAGGTCCGGCCCGCCCAAGCCCACCCGCAGCACGTTGGGCGAGACCCGGTGCACCCACTGTACTTCTAGCAGGCGCGGTGGTGTGGCCTTGGCGTGACGGTTGCCGCTCATGCCGCATCTCCCCGGGGCTCGTGCCCGGCGGCGGTGCGGTCGGTCAATGCCAGCGTAAAGGTATTGCGCATCGCGTCACTCCCTGTGGCGGCGGACGAGTGGGACACCCACCGGGTCAGAACCGGTAGGCAGCGGTAAGCTTGACGTTGCGGCCGGGCTCGTAGTCGTTGAGCTCCAGCGGGCCGAACACCGGATGGACCGTGGTGCCGGTGCGCGAGGCGTGGGACGTGTAGTGCTCGTCGAGCAGGTTGTCCACGCCGAAGGTGACGGTGAGGCCGTCCAGGCTCCCGCGGGGAAGCCACTGCACGGAGACGTCGTGGGTGTCGTAGGCCGCTTTCGGGTCGGACCCGGTGGGCACCTCCGTCTCTTCGGCGACGTAGCGGGAGGTCCAGTTGAAGGCCAGGTCCAGGTCGGTGAAGAAGTAGTCGACGCTCAGGGTGGTGGTGTCGCCGACCTCCCGATCCAGCGGCTCGCCGGTGTCGTCGAACTCCGAGTCCTGCACGGCGTGGGTCAGCAGCAAGTTGAGATCGCCGATCCGGTACCGGAAGCTGGACTCGAACCCGCGGATCTCCACGTCGCCCACGTTCTGAAGCTGGCTCGCGCCGCCTCCTACCGCATTGCTCTCGATCTTGTCCTCGATGCGGGTACGGAAGACGGTGGCGCTGAAGGCGATGTCGTCGGCACCCAGCATGTCGGGCTGGGCCAGGCGTAGTCCCACTTCGTCGTTGCGACCGGTCTCCGGGCGGATGTCCGGGTTGGGCACGTACGCGCCTGACTCGTTGATGAACGCCTGGGCCAGCTCGGGCCCCTTGAACAGCTGGGTGCTACTCGCGAGCAGAGTCAGCGGCCGGATCACGCGATACTCGGCAGCTAGCGCGGCGGTCCAGTCGTCGTAGGTGCGTTCGGCGGTCTTGGAGTCCAGACGATAGCGCTCGTAGCGCACGCCCGGCGTTACGACGAAGGAGTCGGTAATGGCTACACGGTCTTCGAGGTAGGCGGCGCTGCTGAACGCCTCCTCTTCGACCAGGGTCCTGCCGTCCTCGCCGTAGGCGCTGCGTTCGCGGTTGGCGGTTGCCCCGTAGGTGAGCCGATGGCCCATGCCCGCCGCCTGCAACGGGGTTTGGGCGCGAGCGCGGGCCCCGTCGTTGACCAGCTCGCCATGTACCACCGGGCGGTCGATCTTGGTCTCGTCGCGCTCCAGCTCCAGGTCGTTGCGGTACACGGTGGCATCGACGAGCGTCCCCGTGTCGGCGTCGCGGGAGTAGTTTAGGGTGTAGCTCGTCCGGCCGAACTCGGTGGGATACTCCAGGTCGCTGTTGGGGATAGCCTCGTTGGTGGCGCGGCCCATGTCCGGGCGGTAGGTGTAATCGCCTTCATCCTGGTAAGTATCCACTGCCAGCTCCAGGCGGTTGGCGGAATCGACGTTCCACCCCGTCTTGACCATCGCGTTGTATATCTCACCGTCGTTGCCGATGGCCTCGATGCCGGCGCCGTCCTCGGGGTTGCCGCGGTCCGTGTAGTAGCCGTAGCCCATAACGTCGACACCGGCGCCCAGCCGGCCGTAGGCGGTGACCGATCCGCGGCGCTCGTCGTTGGTGAAGTAGGAGGCGGCAACTCGGGCGCCCGCCTCTGCGCCGTAGCGCAGCAGATCCGAGGGATCCTTGGTCTCGAACGCCACCGAGCCGCCGAGGCTGCTGTTGGCCACGGAGTTGCGACCGACCCGTAGGTCCACGGCTTTGAGGATGTCCGGGTTAATGAGCAGGTTGCCCATGTGGTGGTACATGAAGCCCGTCTGCCGGGCACCGTCGATGGCGATGTCCAGGTCCGTGTCGCCCAGGCCGCGGATGTTGATGCGTTGATTGGTGGAATGGGTGCCGCCTACTTCTACCCCTGGCTGGTCCCGCAGCAGGTCGCTGAGATGGTCCGGCTGGGCGATGCTGATCTCCCCATCGCCCAGGTACAGCGAGTCGCTGGATACGGTGGTACTCCACACCGGGATGGTCTCCAGGGTCACGGCCTCGCTGCTCTCGGCCCGAAGCGTCGGGCAGGCGGCCACGGCCAGCATCACGGCCAAGCTGCGCGGCGTGATCGGTTTTATTGATCGGGTGCTCACTAGGTAGGTATCGCTCGTCAGCAAATAGAAATGCGAATTGTTAGCGATTATAATAAGAAGTTTGCAGCGCCATCGTAAGGCGTCCGCGCTATGCGCCGCGCTCAATTCGTTATGCGTTTCGGGCCGGTTGAGACGTTGGGCCCCACAAGGAGTGCTCGCAATGCGGGATTCGGACACCTCGTTGCCCCTGGAATCCATCACCGCCCGGGCAGTGGGTGCGGTCGTAGGCCGGGTGGGCGCGCACTACTGGGTCGAGCGGCCCGGCCCGCGATCGGACCCGCATCTCATGGACGGCCGGATGCTGATGTGGCGATCGCCCACCGGCGTTATCGCTCACGCCAGCGACGGCCGGGAACTGCAGGATTCCACTGCCACCATCGAGGTGCCGCCGCGGCTGAACCTGATCATTCTCCTGGAGGGGAAATTGACCTTCTCGCTTGGCGGGCGGCAATTCCGCTTGGGGCCTGTGGCGTCGCCGGATGTGGCCCAATGCCAGGCCGTCGTCACCACCCGGCCGGAGGTGCTCAGCCGGCCGCTGCGGCGCGGGCGTGTCCTGCGCAAAGTGACTGTGGCCGTGGAGGGCGGCTGGCTGGCGAAACGGCTCTCGGATCTAGGCACAGATGTGGAGGCGGCCTCAGACACCCTGTTACGGCATCTGTCCGGCGTTTGCTGGGATGCGGACCGAGAGACCGTCGAGCTGGCCGAGGCACTGCTGAGTAACCAACATTCCGATGCCCTGCGCCGGCGGCTGCACCTGGAAAGCCGTGCCCTGGAGCTGGTGGCCGTCGCCCTGGAGCACCTGCAGCAGGGGCGTTCGCCGGAGCCGGCCGGGGCATCATCACCCGGACGCCGGGACCTGGGGCGACTCAACCGCGCACTGGATTTCGTGGAACGGGCCATGCCCCGCGACCCCGGGCTGGAGGAGACGGCGCGGCACGCCGGTCTGAGCGTCAGCACGCTGCAGCGTCACTTCAGGCGCGCCTACGGCCAGTCGTTCGTCCGCTACGTGCGCGGACGCCGTCTGGAGCGGGCGCGCGAGGCATTGTGGCGCAATGAAATGACGGTGGGCGAGGCCGCCTACGTCGCTGGCTACCGGCACGTATCCAACTTCGTGACGGCTTACCGGCGTATGTTCGGTTGTACGCCGGGGGCCGACGCTGGCGCTTGTGCGTCGCGGTAGGTGGCCCTCGAGAAGGAGAATTCCTCTATTTCCCTTCGAATGCCAGCAGCTGGCGCTCGAGGGCGAACACGTGCGGATCGTCCTCGTCCAGTTCGCGCAGCGCGTGGCTCAGGTTGAGCAGGTAGTCCCGGTTGGGGCCGCTGGGACCGGTCGCGAGCGCGATCTGCCGGGCGATTTCCGCCTCGGGAGCGGGGCCGAGAAAGGCGTCGTTCTCGGTCGTTGCGATGTACACGAGCCCTTCCGTGTGGCTGCCGTCGGCAAAGGTCATGTCCGTGGCGAACCTCAGATAGCCATTCTTCTCGCGGTAGTCCAGGTGCTCGAAGACCGCCGGCGTGATGCGGTAGGCCATGCCCTCGCAGACGGCGCCCTTCTCGCGAATCAGCGTTACCACCCTTCCCGGGGCCTCGGGCGTGCCCCGATGGTCGTGGGATCCCTGCCAGAATCGCCGCACCCAGCCCCGGATACTGGCCGGCCGGCGTGTGATGTACGGAAAGTCCGCCTTGAAGATCAGCGAGCCATAGCCGAACAACCAGACCTCGTCATGGTCATCGAACCGGCTCATGCGGCGATTGGCAGTGATGGTATTGGCGGCCACGGTGTCGCGCATAGGCTGGAGACGGATGGCTGAATTTGGAGTGGCGGAAGGCAACCCCCCGACATCTCTCCGGTAGACGCTACTGTACGTACTAGTCATGCCCTGTGTCAGCGAACCGTCGTTCCGGATGCCGGCGGTTGAACGGACCGGGTCGTCAGCGCTTTCGGGGCAAGGCGTTCCACGAATTTCCATTGGTGGAATGCCGTGGAACGAACGAGGCCGATCCCGTCGCTTCGTTCCAGGAAGGCGTCCAAAAAACCGGGCGATACACGACCAGGCGTGGGGCGTGACCCAATGTCATTACCGGTTCTGTTCCAAATTTATTCTATTGTATTCCAAGAATGGAACATTGATGCTTTTATAAAAAATTACGCATAATCAATGTGTTGATCAGGTTGCCGGAAGGCGGGGTATCATTCCGATAGCTGTTGACATCCCTGTGTAAACTGGTTTTATTGAAGAATCATACAAGAAATGTCGGGCGTCCGATGTTTATGGGGAGGGGGTGCTATTCCATGCTTCGCGCCTTTCGTATCGCTGCCGTATCATTGCTTTTCGTTACCGCGTTTTTATCGTTCGGTGGGGCGGCTTCCGCCGCCGGTGAACGCTTCGTGCTCGTCAGCCATGCACCGGACTCCGACGTGTGGTGGAACACCATCAAGACCGCCGTCCGCGAGGCGGGCGAGCATCTCGGCGTTAGCGTTGAATACCGCAATCCGCCCCGGGGGCGGCTGAAGACCATGGCGCGCCTGATCGAAGAGGCCGCTGCCGAGCGCCCGGACGGCATTGTTACCACCATCGCGGACTACGATGTGCTGGACGAGCCGATTCGGCGGGCAGTGGAAGCCGGCATTCCGGTAGTGACCATCAATTCGGGCACGGCGGAGCAGAGCGCCAGCCTGGGCGCAATGATGCACGTGGGGCAGCCGGAGCGGGACGCCGGCATCCGGGCGGGGGAGCGGTTGCGGGGGGTGGACAGCTTCCTCTGCGTCAACCACTACATCAGCAACCCTGCTTCGGTGGAGCGCTGCAAGGGCTTTGCCCGCGGTCTCGGCATCGACTTCGAGCCCCGGTACATGATCGATTCCGGCCAGGAGCCGGAGACGGTCGCCGCTCGCGTGCGCGCCCACCTGAAGGCGAATCCCGGCGTGGAAGCGGTACTGGCCCTGGGGCCGCTCTCTGCGCACCCGACGCTGAAAGTTCTGCGTGCTCTGAACGCCGGTGATCGGCCTCACATGGTGACCTTCGACCTCAGCCCGACTATCACTCAGGGGATCCGCGACGGCGTGATCGACTTCGCCATTGACCAGCAACCCTACCTGCAGGCGTACATCCCGGTATGGGTGCTGACCCTCCGCGCCCGCTACGGCCTCGATCCCGGCAACAACATCAACTCCGGCCCCGGTTTCGTAACGCGCGAGAACGTGGATCTCGTGGAGCGGCTGATCGCCGAATACCAGTCTCCGGAAGGGAGGAGCGGAGAATGAGCGGCCATCATGGAATCTTCGCCGGCATTCGCCGGCTCGTGTTGACCGTGGCGCTGGCGATATCGGCGCCGGCAGTCGCAGACTTCTCCGGGGGCGAGATACGCATTGCGCTCGTCACGGATTACTCCGGGATCTATTCGGATGCTCTGGGCGGCGGTGCGACCGTCGCGGCGGAGCTGGCCGTGGCGGAGCTCGGCGGCGAAGTGGCCGGCATACCCGTCGAGATCGAAATCGTGGACAGCGGTGACGAGGGTTTCGAGGCGGCGGCGCAAGCCCGGCGCCTGCACGAGACCGCGCCGTTGGATGCAATCGTCGGCCTGGCGGGCCACAATCCGGCGATTGCGTTGCAGCGGTTCGCCCGTGAGGCGGGGGTGGTCAGCATCAACACGGGCTCCACGTCCCCCGCGTTGACACAGCGCCATTGTTCGCCCCTCGGCTTCCACTGGATCTTCGACAGCGTCGCCGCCGGCGGCGCCCTGACCGGCACGCTGAGCGGCGCCGGTGATACCCGGCGCGTCATGTTCTTCTCCATTCCCCGGAAGGTCCAGTGGCAGACCCTGCGGAAACTGCGAACCCTGTCTCGCGTCGAGACCTTCGGCCGCCTCGACCATGATCTCGTGATCCCGGTCAACGGCGGCGAAGAGGTTCGCGAGGCGATTCGCTGGACGTATGAGTACGGGCTCATGGGGCCGGACGTCGCCACGGCCTTCGCCACCCAGCTATACCTCTCCGACGTCCGCGCCATCGGCCTCTACCACGCCCAGGGGCTGGTCATGGCGACGGAGTTCTACTGGAACGCCAGCGAACCGGCCCGGCGTTGGTCGGACGAATTCGCACGGCGCACCGGCTCGCGGCCGACCGCATTGCAGGCGGCCACCTACTCTGCCGTGCGGCACTACCTGCTGAGCGTCGCGGCCGCCGGCAAGGACGACTCGAAGGCGGTGGCCGCGGCGATGCGGGACCGGCCGGTAGATGACATTTACGTGGAAAACGGCCGGATACGCCGGGACGGCCGGCTGGTGCACGACTTGCTGATCGCCCGGGTCAAGCGCGCGAGCGACAGCGGTCAGCCCTGGGATTACCTGGATGTCGTCCAGCGAATCCCCGGCACCGAGGTGCTGAGTGGAGAACAGGATCAGCCCTGCCGACCTCGCCCGGACGCATAGCGAACGATGGTCCACTGGCGGTATTCCGGCAAGGGGTATCGCCGATGGTAACGCCGGCCCGGCGTTCATTGCCCCGGAGCGCCGGCTGTATCCGTTGGGAGTGTTCGACCTCGATGACGTCGTACCCATGGCGCGGCGAGTGGAAATTCCTGCAGCGTCGGTCTGAGGTTCTCGATGCCTCTCGCGCGGTGCACGTCCCGCTTCAAAGCCGTTGCGAGGCGATTACCGGGTCGAGGGTACGATGTCACACTGGATAGGCCAGGCGGGCCGAGGGACGGATAAGTGCCTGAAAAGATGGCGCGCCCGAGAGGATTCGAACCTCTGACCTTCGGCTCCGGAGGCCGACGCTCTATCCAGCTGAGCTACGGGCGCTTCGTGCGGCTCACCTGACGATGCCGTAACGGCAACTGTCAGGCGGCATAGGATAGCGCGGCTGTAGGGGTGTGTCCAAGCCCGATGAAGCGGTTCATGGTTCGCGCGAGTTTTCCACCAGGGGGATTATCGCTATACTCGGTGGCCGTTTCCGTCCAGGGGTCTTCGCCCCTTACCCGCAAGGCCGGCCCGGCCGGCGTCTGGCACCGAATCTCAGGGGGACGCGGTGAGTCGCGAGGAAGACAGAAAGTTCATTCGTAACTTCATGGCCGTCATCGGCGTGCTGGTTTTTGTAGCCGTGGCGCTGATCCTTATCTCCACCGGCTTGTACGAGGGCGAGAGCGAGGCGCGCAAGGAGCTCGCAGCGGAACGCGCGGCCCGGCACCTCGAGCCGGTGGGCAAGGTACGGCTGACTGGTGAGCCCGCGCCGGCGTCGACCGGTGGCGGCGAAGAGGCGGCCGCGGGTGGCGGTGGCGAACCGCGTTCGGGTGAGGAAGTTACCGGTGCGGTCTGCGCCGCCTGCCATGAGAGTGGTGCCATGAACGCGCCCAAGATCGGTGACGAGGCCGCCTGGGCCGACCGTGTCGACAAGGGGCTCGCCACTCTGGTGGATCATTCGGCCAACGGCTTCAATAACATGCCGCCGCAGAAGGGGCAGGCGTCGGAAGAAGAGATCCGCGCCGCGATTCTGTGGATGGTCGAGGATCAAAGCGGCGTCGAGGTTCCGCAGGGCTGATCGCGTCGGTCCGGGATGGTCGTTCGAACGAAGGGCCCCTTCGGGGGACTTTCGTTTGTGGCACGACACTCTGTTGACTCGTAGCCGTTTCGCTCGATTGATATGGCCTTGCCGCACCGGCGCTGAAGTCCGGTGACAATTGTCGGGCGGCGATCAAGCGCCAGTCCGCCACTGACTTAACTAATCCGATCATAGGTAATGCCACGTGTCAGAGCGCTTGTGCGATTCGGCTGCCAGGCGCGCGAGCGAAGGCGTGGCAAGGCTCACGTCGAGTGAGCGCAACGCCGCAGCCGGGCCGCACAAGCGCTCCCTTCGGGCGAGGCTGTCGGGCGCTCTCGCGGCGTTGCTCGTCGCTCATGTAGCGCTTGCTACACCACGCTCCTCGCGCCTTGCGAGAACGCCCGACAGCCTCGCTGACATGTGGCATTACCTATGATCGGATTAGTATTGCCTGCACTGGCGCCCGCCACGCGCGGAGCTCGGCAGGGGCGGGGGTCAACGTCCGCCACCGAGCAGAACGCCTTCGGCGCGCTCGAGGTTCTCCGGCGTGCCGTACAGCACCAGCACGTCGCCACCCATCAGCTGGGTGTCCGGCTCGGGCTGGGGGCCGCGAATACCACCGCGACGCACGGCCGTGACGGTTACACCGATTTCCTCCAGCGCGAGCTCGGCAAGCTGCTGTCCCACGGCGAAGGCCCCATCGGGGAGGGTGACTGCGTGCAGCTGCTCGCGAAAACGATCGGCCTTCTCCAGGTCGACGCGCTCCTCGCCATGGAAGTATCCCCGTAGCAGCCGGTAGCGATTGGAGCGCACATCGCGCACGTAGCGGAATACCCGCGAAAGCGGCACCTCCAGCAATGCCAGCGCATGGGAGGAGAGCATGAGGCTCGCTTCCAGGATTTCGGGCACGATCGCCGTCGCGCCCGCGGCCTGAAAGCGCTCCAGCCAGCGATCGTCGCGCGTGCGTACGACCACCGGGACATCCGCGCGCGCCGCCCGTGCGTGCTCCAGCACTTTTAGCGTGGCAGGCGGGTCGTCGTAGCTGATGACGATCATGCGCGCGCGTGCCAGGCCCGCTGCGGCGAGGATTTCCTGCCGGGCGGAGTCCCCGAACTGTACCGGTTCGCCGGCGGCCTGGGCTTCGCGCACGCGTGCCGGGTCCAGGTCGAGCGCGAGGAAGGGAATACCCTCCTCCTCGAGGAATCGCGCCACGTTCTGGCCCGTGCGCCCGTAACCGCAGATGATCACGTGGTTGCCGAACGCGTTGGCGTGTTCGCTGATCTCGCGTTCGGTCACCGAGCCTTGGGAGGAGTGGCCTGTCTGGATCAGGGTGTGCGCAATCGCCTCGTTGTGCCGTACGAGCAGTGGCGTTAGCACCATGCTGAGCACGATGGCCGCCAGGGTGATCTGGCTCGCTACCGGGTCGATGACATCGCTGGTGAGCGCCAGCGATAGCAGCGCGAAGCCGAATTCTCCGCCTTCAGCGAGGATTATCGCCGTGCGCAGAGCCACCCGTGGCTCGTTGCGTCCGAGGCGTGCGAGCGCATAAATCACGCCTGTCTTGAGGAGCATTACCCCGGTCATTACCGCGATCACGGCGTACCAGTACTGCGTGAGCACCTGGAGGTCGAGCAGCATCCCGATGGTGACGAAGAAAAGCCCCAGCAGAACGTCACGGAACGGCCGGATATCGGCTTCTATCTGATGGCGGTACTCCGATTCGCCGAGCATGATGCCGGCGAGGAAGGCGCCGAGCGCCAGCGACAGGTCGGCAAGGTGGGTGACCCATGCAGCCACGAGGGCCACGAGCAGCACGGCCAGCGTGAACAGTTCGTTGGAACGGGCGGCGGCGACTTCGTGAAACAGCGGGCGTAGCACCCACCGGCCCATCGCCAGCATCAGAGCGAATACGGCGATGCCTTTCGCCATGGCCAAGGCCAGGGCCAGGGCAATGCCGTTGCCCGTGGTCTCCCCGAGCAGCGGGATCAGAATCAGCAGCGGCACCACGGCCAGGTCCTGAAACAGCAATACGCCCACCGCCCGGCGACCGTGCCGGGTGTGGATCTCGAGTTGCTCGGTGAGCTGCTTGATCACGATTGCTGTCGACGAGAGGGCGAGCGCGCCGCCGAGCACCACCGAGCCGCCGGGGGAGACGTCCAGCAGCCAAGCAGCCGTGGCGAGTATCGCCAGGGAGACCAGCACCTGTGCCCCACCGAGCCCGAATACCGTCCAGCGCATGGCTTTGAGCTGGGGCAGGGAGAACTCTAGGCCGATGGTGAACAGCAGGAACACGACCCCGAACTCGGCGAGCACTCTCACGTTCTCGCCATCGCCGATCAGGCCGGTCACCGATGGGCCCAGGACGATGCCTACCGCGAGATAGCCGAGAATGGGCGGCATGCTCATGCGGCGGAACACCGCCACCACGATGACCGAGCTGGCCAGGAGGATGAGAATGTCCTCGAAGATCGGCAAACGTCGCCTCCTCTTTGAACGTTGGCGTTGTGCGTCGCGAAGCGGCCTCTTGCCTTTGGCCCCGCACCCGGTCTTCGATTCTAACCTCCCAGTGGGATCGCGACAGGCATTCGCGACTGCACGGAAGTGGTGCGTTTTGGACCATTCTGGGGCCTCCCGTCGGTGCACTCCTCCGGCTCCCGGCGACGACGTCTCGCTCAGCAGGCTGGCACAACGTTTGCTATTGCGTTGAGAAGCGGATGTCGTCGTCGAAGGAGTGTTGTCATGGCGTCGTATACCTGCCGCGTCATCGGGTCGTTGGCGGCAGCCGGCCTCGCAAGGTGAGTGCGGTTGCCGGTGATGCGGACATCGGCTGGCGGGCTGGGTTGTCCCTGCGCTTTGCGCGTCGCGGCGAACGCACGGTACCGGTTCACCGTGCCCACTACGGGCCGCTGCGCGTGCAGCGCGCTTTCCATCCCGAGGCGTCGGTGTGCCACAGCTACATTCTCCATCCCCCCGGGGGCGTCGTCGGCGGTGATTGCCTCGAGACCGAGGTTGCCGTGAGTGATGGGGCGCACGCACTGATCACCACGCCGGGCGCGAGCAAGTTCTATCGCAGCGCCGGACCGTGCGCCCGACAACACCAGTCGCTGCGCGTCGCCGAGGGTGGCGCGCTCGAGTGGCTGCCGCAGGAGCAGATCGTCTTCGATGGCGCCGACGTGTCGAGCACGCTCGATGTGGTGTTGGAGAAGGGGGCGCGCTTCATCGGCTGGGACGTGCTGTGTCTGGGCCGTCCCGCCGCTGCCGCGGCGTTCCACACGGGCTGTTTCGACGCTCGCCTGAGTGTCTCTCGGGACGCGCACCCCGTGCTCCACGAGCGAAGCCGCTATGCCGGCGGTAGCGAGCTGGTCAACGCCCCCTGGGGGCTCGGTGGCGCCGACACGGTGGCGGTGATGGTCGCCTCCGGTGCCGGTGACAGTGATGTGAGCGCGGTCCGCGAGCAACTCGGTGACGCCGCCAATGCCGGCGTGACCCGCCTGGACGATCTATTGGTGCTCCGCTGGCTCGGCCACGGCGCCGAACGTGCTTTCGCCACGCTGCGGCCGGTGTGGCGGACGCTGCGACCGCGGCTGCTGGATCTGCCTGCCTGTGAGCCACGTATCTGGAGGACTTGATGGAGCTCACTCCACGAGAGAAGGACAAGCTGCTGCTCGCAACGGCAGCCATGGTTGCCGAGCGACGGCTAAAGCGCGGCGTGCGCCTGAATTACCCCGAAGCGATGGCGTATATCGCCGATGCCATCGTCGAGGGCGCCCGTGACGGGCGAACCGTCGCCGAGATGATGACCCTCGGCACGCAGTTGCTCACGCGGGAGCAGGTGATGGACGGCGTCCCCGAGATGCTCCGAGAGGTGCAGGTAGAGGCGACATTCCCGGACGGCACCAAGCTGGTCACTGTCCACGACCCGATTCCGTAGCGATGGAACGGCTCGCACGTCATCGCATCCAGGACACATGGAGCCATTGCATGAAGCCAGGCGAAATTTTCCCCGCAACCGGCGAGATCGAGCTCAACGCCGGCCGCGAGACGCGCACCGTGGAGGTCGCCAACAGTGGCGACCGCCCCGTGCAGGTGGGCTCGCACTACCACTTCGCCGAGGTGAATCCGGCGCTCGTTTTCGACCGCGACCACGCCTGCGGCTTCCGCCTCAACATACCTGCGGGCACGGCGGTGCGCTTCGAGCCGGGGCAGACCCGCACCGTGGAGCTGGTGGCGTATGCCGGTGGCCGCCGGGTGGTGGGCTTTCGCGGCGAGATCATGGGGGAGCTCGAATGACACGCATTGAACGCTCGGCCTATGCCGAGATGTACGGCCCCACCACGGGTGACCGGGTGCGTCTCGGCGACACCGAGTTGATCATCGAAGTGGAGGCGGACCACACGGTCTATGGCGACGAGGTGAAGTTCGGCGGCGGCAAGGTCATCCGCGACGGCATGGGCCAGAGCCAGCGCGGTGACACCGATACCGTGGATCTGGTGGTCACCAACGCCGTGATTCTCGACTGGTGGGGCGTCGTGAAGGCCGACATCGGCGTCAAGCACGGGCGTATCGCTGGCATCGGCAAGGCCGGCAACGCGGACACCCAGCCGGACGTGGACATCGTCATCGGCCCTGGGACCGAGGTGATTGCTGCCGAGGGCGCCATCATCACCGCCGGCGGCATCGACGCTCACATCCACTTCGTCAGCCCCCAGCAGATCGAGGAGGCCATCGCCTCGGGCGTGACCACCATGCTCGGCGGTGGCACCGGACCGGCCACCGGCACCAACGCCACCACCTGCACGCCGGGCGCCTGGAATATCGAGCGTATGCTTCAGGCCGCCGAGGCGTTTCCCATGAACCTCGGCTTTCTCGGCAAGGGCAACGCCAGCGAGCCCACCGCGCTGGAAGAGCAGCTCCGCGCCGGCGCCATGGGCCTCAAGCTCCACGAGGACTGGGGTACCACGCCCGCGGCCATCGACAACTGCCTCGCCGTTGCCGACGACTACGACGTGCAGATCGCCATCCACACGGATACGCTCAACGAGTCCGGCTTCGTGGAGGACACCTTCGCCGCCTTCCAGGGCCGTACCATCCACACCTACCACACGGAGGGCGCCGGCGGCGGCCATGCGCCGGACATCATCCGCGCCTGCGGCGAGTCGAACGTGCTGCCCTCGTCCACCAACCCCACGCGGCCGTACACGCAGAACACGGTGGACGAGCATCTCGACATGCTCATGGTCTGCCACCATCTCGACCCGTCCATCCCCGAGGACGTGGCCTTCGCCGAGTCTCGCATCCGCCGGGAGACCATCGCCGCCGAGGACATCCTCCACGACCGCGGCGCCTTCTCAATGATCGCCTCCGACTCCCAGGCCATGGGTCGCGTCGGCGAGGTCGTCACCCGCACCTGGCAGACCGCGCACAAGATGAAGGTCCAGTTCGGACCCCTCGGCGAGGATAGCGGGCGCGCCGACAACCTGCGCGCGCGGCGGTACGTGGCGAAGTACACCATCAACCCGGCGATTACCCATGGCATCGGCCACGAGGTGGGCTCGGTGGAGGTGGGTAAGCTCGCCGATCTGGTGCTCTGGAAACCGGCGTTCTTCGGGGCCAAGCCCGCGCAGGTGATCAAGGGCGGGCTCATTGCCTACGCCACCATGGGGGATCCCAACGCCTCCATCCCCACGCCGCAGCCGGTGCACTACCGCCCCATGTTCGGCGCCTTCGGCGGCGCCGCGCCGGCGACGAGCTGTACGTTCGTGAGCGCGGCAGCGCTGGCGGCGGGCGATCTCGCCGAGCACCTGGGCCTGCGCCGGCGGCTGGTGGCCTCGAAGAAGTGCCGCAACGTGACCAAGGCGGACATGAAGCTCAACGACTGGCAGCCGGTGATCGACGTGGACCCGCAGACCTACGAGGTCCGCGCCGACGGCGAAACGCTCACCTGCGAACCGGCGAAGGTCCTGCCGCTGGCACAGCGGTATTTCCTCTTCTAGCGGGAGATGGAGGCAGCGGACAGCAGTGGTGGTATCGCGCCCGGTCGGCAGGGTGGATCAAGCGCAGCGTCATCCACCATCCCGCGGTCAAAGCGGATTCCACGTTCGCGCCATTGGCGCCCTGCCACCGGATGAATGGGAACGAGGGCATGCTGGGTCGGGGACCGCCGAAGGCGGTGTCCGACATGACCCCCGCGGCCGCCCCGGCGTTGAAGGAGTGGCACCATGTCTGACGAACGAATCACGAAGATGGCGGCGTTGATCGAGCTGACACGGCGATGCGAGGCGACGGCGCAGGAGGCGGACGCGATTCTGCGTCTGCCCTTCGAAACCCGCCAGAAAAGCCGCTTCCGCGCGACGCTGAACGACGGGCGTGCCGTGGGCGTCATTCTGCCCCGCGGCGAGGTACTACGCCACGGACAATGCCTCACGGGCGAGGGGGGCACGGTGGTCCGCGTCGAGGCGGCTTCCGAGGCGGTCTCCACGGTAACCGCCCCGACGCCGCTAGCGCTCGCCCGTGCCGCCTACCATCTGGGCAACCGCCACGTGCCGCTGCAGGTGGGCGAGGGTTGGCTGCGCTACCGGCACGATCACGTCCTCGATGCCATGGTCGCGGGCCTTGGCCTGGAAGTGTACAGCGAGCAAGCGTCCTTCGAGCCGGAGGCCGGCGCCTATGGCGGCGGCCATCACCACCACCATGATTGATCCGGCCGCCCTGCGCCTTTGGCAGCTTATCAGTCCCACACTGCCGGTGGGCGCCTACGCTTACTCGGCGGGTCTGGAGACCGCCGTGGCCTGCGGCTGGGTCGCGGACGAGCCGGGGCTGGAGCGATGGGTCACCGGTCAGGCCAGGCACCTGCTCGCCGGCGTCGATCTGCCCGCGCTGGCGCGGCTGATGCGTGCCTGGCGGGAGGCGGACGAGGCGGCGCTCGACCAATGGAGCGCGTGGCTGCGTGCCGTCCGCGAGACCGCCGAATTGCGCGCCGAGGACGAGCACCTGGGGCGGGCGCTTGCGCGGCTGCTGGTCTCTCTCGGCGAGGAAGATGCCGCCGCCTGGGATGCCCCGGGGCGGGTCACCTGGGCGACGGCGTTCGCCCTCGCCGCCACGCGCTGGGAGGTGGCCGAGCGGTCCGCGGCGGCGGGCTATCTCTGGGCATGGCTCGAGAATCAGGTGGCCGCCGGGGTGAAGCTCATCCCCCTGGGGCAGTCGGCCGGCCAACGCGTGCTCTTCGCGGCGGCCGCCGAGGTGCCCGGTGTCGTCGAGGACGCGCTCACCCGCGATGACGACGCCCTCGGCTCCTCCGCGCCGGGGCTCGCGATCGCCAGCAGTCAGCACGAAACCCAGTACACCCGGCTGTTCCGCAGTTAGGAGAACCAGGCATGACCCAACGCGACCCTTTGCGCATCGGTATCGGCGGCCCCGTGGGATCTGGCAAGACCGCACTCACCCTCGCGCTGTGCCGCGCGCTGCGTGACCGTTTCTCGCTGGCGGTGGTGACGAACGACATCTATACCCGCGAGGACGCGGAGTTCCTCACCCGCCACCACGCCCTGCCCGACGAGCGCATCGTGGGCGTGGAGACCGGGGGCTGCCCCCACACCGCCATCCGCGAGGATGCCTCCATGAACCTCACCGCGGTGGCGGACCTGCAGCAGCGCTTCCCCGACCTGGACGCGGTGCTGATCGAGTCCGGCGGCGACAACCTGGCCGCCACCTTCAGCCCCGAGCTCTCCGATCTCACCCTCTACGTCATCGACGTGTCGGCCGGTGACAAGATCCCGCGCAAGGGCGGCCCGGGCATCACCCGCTCGGACCTGCTGGTGATCAACAAGATCGACCTGGCCGAGCAGGTGGGCGCCTCGCTCGAGGTCATGGACCGCGACGCCGGCCTCATGCGCGGCGATCGGTCATTCGTGTTCACCAGCCTCGCCCGTGGTGAAGGCCTAGACGCGGTGATTGCGTTCGTCCTGCGGGAGGGCATGCTCGCGGCGGACACACCGGCGGCGGGACCGGCGTGAGTCGAGGACCTAGACACGTCTGAGCAGCCACATGAAGTAGGCACCTCCGAGGAGCGAGGCGACCACGCCGGCGGGGATCTCGTTCGGAAACAGCAGCGTCCGCCCCAGCCAGTCGGCGAGTACCATCAGCAGGGCACCGGTGAGTGCTGATCCGAGCAGGTGGGCGCGTGCCCGCGAGAAGCCGAGCAGGCGGGCCATATGGGGGGCGAGCAGTCCGACGAAGGACAGTGGGCCCACCACCAGGGTGGCGCAGGCGGTGAGCAGCGCCACCAGCAGCAGCAAGGACAGCCGCGCCCGGCGCAGATTGATGCCCAGGGCGCGGGAAATCGCTGTGCCCAGGGGCAGAATGTCCAGCCAGCGCCCGAACGGCGCGGCGGCGAGACCGAGCGCCACGGCGATGGCCGCGACCACGGCGGCGCTCGTCACGTCCACGTAGTACGTGGAGCCGGCGATCCAGGCGATCACCTCCTGGGAGCGCGGGTCACCGCCGACCAGCACGAGCGAGCGCACCGTGTCGAACAGCGAGGTGATCGCCACTCCGGTGAGCAGCAGGCGTGCAGGCGCGAAGCCGTTTCGGTAGTTCAGGGCGATCATCACCAACAACGCGGCGAATGCGCCCGCTGTGCCGATCCCCACCAGCATCACACTGTCCGGCGCGGGCAGCAGGAAGATGGCGGCCATCAACGCGATGGCGCTGCCGCTGCTGATCCCCAGTACTTCCGGACTCGCCATGGGGTTGGCCGAGAGTCGCTGCAGCAGCGTGCCGGCGATCGCGAGCATCACTCCGCTGCCAGCGGCTCCGATCAGCCGGGGAACGCGCCACTGCAGGATGGCCCATTGATCGGGGGCGACCCAGTACCAGCCGCTCAGGCCCTGGCCCCACAGTGCCGCCACACCCGCGGCCACCAGCAGGGCCGCACACAGCCCCGTCGCCAGCGGCAGGGCGTTCCCGCGGGGGCGCACCAGCGACGGCATGGTGGTGGTGGTGGGTCTGTCTTTTTGCAGCCGCAGTCGGGGGATCAGCCACAGCAGCAGCGGCGCGCCCAGTGTACCCGTGATCGCACCGGTGGGAATGAGCGCGGCCAGCAAGCCCGAGAAGTGCTGGAGCAGCAGGTCGGCGGTGGCGAGCAGGATCGCGCCGAGCAGTGTCGCCCACAGCAGGCGTGGCGCCAGGCGCCGCGCACCGGCGAGGCGCACGATGTTGGGTGCGGCGAGTCCGATGAAGCCCACGACGCCGAGCACGCTCACCACGCTCGCAGTGACGAAGACCGCGAGCCCCAGCCCGGCGAAACGGACGGTGCCCAGCGAGACGCCGAGGCTGCGGGCGCTCGCATCATCGAGCTCGAGAATGCCCAGCGGCCGCAGCAGCAATGCGGCGGCGATACCACCGAGCGCGACGCGGGGCCACAGGAAGGCGACATCATCCCAGCCGTTCTGTACCAGCGATCCGGCACTCCAGATCAGAAGCCCGGTGAGGCTCTCGTGGTTGAAGAGCAACAGCACGGTGGCTACGGCACTCAGATAGAGGTTGACCACCAGTCCCGCGAGCACCACGACCACTGGCGTGAGCCCCCGGCGCGCGGCCAGCAGGAACACCAGCCCTGCCGCCAGGCCGCCACCAGCGAGCGCCACCCACTCGCGCCCGAACGTCAGCAGGCCCGGTGCCATCAGCGTGGCGGCCATGAGCGCCAGATTGGCGCCGCTCGCGACGCCGAGCGTGGTGGGAGAGGCGAGCGGGTTGCGGAGCACCTGCTGCATGATCCCCCCGGCGAGGGCAAGACCGCCGCCGCCGAGCAGCGCCATCACCAGCCGGGGCCACCAGGCGTAATGAAGCACGAGCTGCTCCATGCCCGACGGCGCGAACAGTGCTTCCAGCCCTGCCAGTACGCCGGACTCGGGTTGCTGAGCCACGGCGAGCGCGAGTAGCGGCAGGCCCAGCAGCGCGCAAACGCGCATCGGCGTGATCAGTGGGGCTGTCTTAGCCGGCATCGGGTTTTTCCAGGGCGTCGACCAGGGCGTCGGCGAAGTGCTTTGCCGAGGGCATGCCACCGAAGATCCAGAACGTGGGCGGGAGGGTGATCAGGTCGCCCCGCTGCACGCTGGGCAGGTGTTGCCATAGTCCGCTCGTGGCGAGCTCGTGCTCGATGCCCACCGGGAACGCGGTCTCCAGGACGACGAGGCGCGCGTCGACGTCGGCGAGTGCGTCGAGACCGACGATCGAGAATCCCCACCTATTGGTTTGGCCGTTCCATGCGTTGGTCAGGCCCAGGCGGTTCAGCACGGCCTGCAGCAGGCTGTTGTCGCCGAATACCCGGATGTGGCGCTGGTCGAGCAACTGCACGATGACCAGCGGATCGTGATCGCCGTCCAGCGCTCTGCGCTCGCGGGCGAGGTGGCGTTCGATGTCGGCGATGAGCTGCGTAGCCGCGCGCTGCCGATCGGTGAGACGACCCACCTCGCGAGTGAAACGCCGCAGCTTTTCCCAGAAATCCGGGCTGTCCGAGTAGGGGAACGGCGTCAGCGTCTGAACGGGAGCGATCTTCGAGAGTCGCGAGGCGCCGCGTGTCCGGTACGGCGGAATGAGAATGAGGGCGGGGTCGAGCTCGGCGAGCAGCTCCAGATTCGGCATCGGATTGACGCCGAAGCTGATGGCCTGTGCGGGAAGGGGCCCCCCGCCCATCCACGCGCGATAGGCCTTCACGTTGCCCATGGCCACGGTGTCCAGGCCCAGCGCCATGAGTGTCTCCGCCACCGCCCAGTCAGGTGCCGCGACGACGGTGGGGTTCTCGCTTTGCCCCCATGCCGGCACCGCCCCGGCGAGCAAGGCGACGGCGAGCGTCAGCTTCCTGAACATGTAAGCAAGGGTGGGCACGCTGGTTCCTCAACGCTTGGGGCCACAGCGTCGCGAGACACTGGGGATGTCACGCCGCACAATGAGCGCTAAGCGTAGAAAAAACAAGAATCGTTTTCAATACGTACATGAATACGTGTGCGCTCGCCTTCTGCGGTCGATGGCGATTCACGTGCGTTGTTGGATGCGCCGCCGGGAGTTGACAACAGAACTCTAAAATTAAATGATAACAATTCGCATTAGAAACTGTGGTCTTCGGACTCCAGCGATGACATCGCAAAGGGAAGGGGCTTTGTCCGTGCGTGCGAGTGAGTCGGCTACCGACCTGCAAGAAGCGATCGTCGAACACCGTGCAACGCTGTGCCAGATCGCCGGGAAGATACTCGGTAGTCCCGAGCGTGCCGATGATGTCGTCCAGGACGCCTACCTCAAAGTGGCGGAGGCCGACTCGGTGCTCGAGGTCAAGCGGCCCGTCTCCTATATCTACCAGGTGGTACGCAATCTCGCGATCGACCGGCATCGCCGTCGTGCTTTCGAGTCCGGGGTGTTCACGAGTGATGAAGCGGCGAGGCAGGTGCCGGGCCACTCGGGGACGCCGGAGTCCATCGAAATCAGTCGTGAGGATCTGAGCCTGGTCGCCCGTGCGCTCGAGGAGCTCCCGGAGCGCACCCGCCGGGCGTTCGAGCTGTACCGCCTGGGTGGCTATACCCAGCGCCAGGTCGCCGAGCGGCTCGGCGTTTCGACCGCCCTCGTGAACTTCATGATCCGGGACGCCCTGAACCACTGCCGTGCCAGGGTCGGCGCGCGTTAGCCCCGGCGATACGCCTGCAAGGTTAGTACACTGCGGCGCGGTGGCATTGCGGCAGTCGTGACGGGGTTCCATGAGTCACTCCACCGGTGATGAAGACCCGCTGTGGCGGGAAGCGCTCGATTGGGTAATGCGCGAGCACGAGGACGCACTCGATGAGCGTGAGCTCGCGCGGCTGCGTGCCTGGCTCGCAGAGTCGCCGGCACACCGTGAGGCCCATGAGCAAGCCCGCCGTCTGTGGCTGATTACCGGGTTGGTTCCGCCGTCCGACGACGGCCGGTAGCGTCACCGGCTCCGACGGCGCGGCCTCGCGTCCCGGGCCGGCCGTCATCGCTGCTCGGCCACACGCCTGCGCTTTCCTCCCCCGAGTTCTTAAATTTCTGACGCGCTCGCTCGTCATGTGGAATGAGAAGCAACCGCACTTGAGCCGAGACCGCGGTTGTGCACCCATTGCCGGCAGCAAGGTGAGCAACATGACGAGCTGTTTCGATCGCGACGACGCCGTCTTCCGGGTTCTGGTCAACCAGGAGGAGCAGTACTCACTGTGGCCGGAATGGAAGGCCATTCCCGGCGGCTGGCGGGATACCGGGGTCGTCGGCGACAAGGCCACCTGCCTCGACTACGTCGAGAAGACCTGGACCGACATGCGGCCCCGATCCCTGCGCGAGTGGATGGATGGGCAGGCATCCACGGACGCGCAGTGAGCGCCATGCTGCCGTCCCGCGTCACGCTGCTGTGTCTGCCCTGTGCCGGCGCCAGCGCCGCCATGTACCTGCGCTGGCGCCGGCTGCTGCCGGCCTGGATCGACCTCGTCGCGGTGGAACTGCCCGGGCGTGGGGCGCGCATGGACGAGCTGTACATCGAGGACATCGATCGCCTGACCGAACGGTTGTGTACCGAGCATACCCCGGCATTGCGGGGGCGCTACGCGCTGTTCGGCCACAGCATGGGGGCGCTGCTCGCCTACCGAATGGCTCTACGCCAGCGCGCGCTTGGGCGCGACGCAGCATGTGCGTTGTTCGCATCGGCCAGCGCCGGCCCGTCGCGGCGCGACCCCGACCGCTTCGCCGGTGAGGACGATGACGCCGCGCTGATCGTCGATCTGCACGCCCAGGGGGGAACACCCCAGGCGGTATTCGATAGCCCGGAGCTCCTGCGCCTGACCCTCGACACCCTGCGCGCCGATTACCGCGTCTGCGACAGCTTCCGCGACACGCGGCCGGCGCCGTTGGACGTGCCGCTCCACGTATTCGCCGGGCGCAATGACGACATCGCAAAGGAAAGCATCGAGGCCTGGCGCCGTGAGGCCGGTGCTGAGTTCTCGCTGCACTGGTTCGACGGCGGGCACTTCTTCATACGGCGGTACGAACACGAAGCGGTCGCGGCGATCGCGCGCATGCTGGCGCAATCATCCGCCGCGACGGCCTCGCCTTCCCCAGTGCCGGTCGACCGGGGGCACGCCACAACGGGCGGGGCGAGTCTTCCCCGGGCCTGATCCCGCTTGCCACAGGTGCGCAGCACGATGAACGCAAAGCATGACCTGACAGCCGAGGCCTCCGGAGGGCGTGCGTCGCCGGTAGACATGGTGGCTCGTTTGCGCACGCTTGCGGCTACACGCCCGAGTGACACGGCGCTCGTCACGGCCACGGCCGATGGCGACCGCTACTGGAACTACGCCTCGCTGGAACGGCGGGTACGCGCCCTCGCTGCCGGGCTGCAGGCCCGGTGCTCACCAGGCGAACGCGCGCTGCTGCTGCTGGACAACGACGAGCACTACGTCACCGCGTTCTTCGCCTGCCTGTATGCCGGGGTGGTTGCCGTTCCCATGTTCCGCCCCGACGCGGGCAAGCAGCACCACGTCGCCCGGCTTCGCACGGTGGCCGGGGATGCGGAGGCGGCGTGCTGGCTGACGAGTGGGACGGGCGTCGATGTCATTCACCAGCGGCGTGCCGAGCTCGACGCGGGCGATGTGCTGGCCGTGGACGATGTTGACGAGGCGTCCGCGAGCCGCTGGCAGGAGCACGGCCCGTCCGGCGAGGACATCGCGTTCCTCCAGTACACCTCCGGCTCCACGTCCTCACCCAAGGGCGTGATGGTCAGTCACGGCAACCTGATGGCCAACGAGCGGGCCATCGAGACCAGCCTGAAGACCGGCCCGGACGATGTCTTCGTCAGCTGGTTGCCGCTCTACCACGACATGGGGTTGATCGGCGGCCTCGTTCAGCCGTTTTACCGCGGCATCCCGCTGGTGCTGATGAGCCCGGAGTTCTTCCTTCAGCGTCCGGTGCGCTGGCTGGAGGCGATCACGCGGCACCGCGGCACCATCAGCGGCGGACCGGATTTCGCCTATCGACTGTGCCTGGAACGCGTGAGAGACCGGCACCGGGAGGCCCTGGACCTGTCGAGCTGGCGGGTGGCGTTCTCGGGCGCGGAGCCGGTGCGTAACGACACGCTACAAGGGTTCATCGACCGCTTCGCGCCAGTGGGCTTCAATGCGGACGCGCCCCACCCGAGCTACGGCCTGGCCGAGGCGACGCTGCTGGTTACCGGCGAGCGGCCGCAGCGCGGCTTCGTGAGCGAGGCTTTCTCCCCCGAGGCGCTGGCCCGCGGCCACGCGCAGCCCGACGCGGAGGGCAGGCGGCTCGTGGGCTGCGGGCATGCGCCGCCGGAGCATCGTGTGGTCATTGTCGACACGCGCACCCTCGAATGCCTGCCGGAGGGCCGGATCGGCGAAATCTGGGCCGGCGGCCCCAGTATCGCCCAGGGCTACTGGCAGCGTCCCGAGGCGACCGGGGCCACGTTCGTGCACCGCGAAGGCGAGCGCTGGCTGCGCACTGGCGATGTCGGGTTCCTGCACCGGGGCGAGCTCTACATCGCCGGCCGTATCAAGGATCTCATCATCCTGCGTGGCCAGAACGTCTACCCCCAGGATATCGAGACCGCTATCGAGTCGTCGGTCGCGGCGGTTCGCCCGGGACGGGTTGCGGCGTTCGCGGTGCCCAACGCCGCCGGCGAAGAGGCGGTGGGTGTCGCCGTGGAGGTCTCGCGGCCCACGCAAAAGCGGGTTCCGCCGGAAACCCTGGTGGAAGCGCTGAATCGCGCGGTCGCCGCCGCTTGCGGCGAGTCGGTGGCGGTGGCCGTGCTGCTCGACCCGGGCGCGCTACCCAAGACCTCCAGCGGCAAGCTCCAGCGAAGCGCCTGTCGCCAGGGGTGGCAGGAGAACGGCCTGGACGCCTATGCGGTGTACGAGCACGGGCGTTTCGTGGCCGGCGGCACGGCGCCGGCGGCCGGCGTGACGCCGGTGGATGACCTGGAAGCGGATCTGCTCGCCCTGTGGTGCGAGGTGCTGCGCTGTGACCAGACCCAGGTGCCGGGGCGGGATGCGCACTTCTTCGCGAGCGGTGGCAACTCCATTGCCGCCGCGCAGCTCGCCGCCCGCATCGGCGAGCGCTGGGGCATCGAGTTTGCGCTGCGCACCGTTTTCGAGCGTCCGCGCCTGAACGAAATCGCCCAGGCGATCAGGTGGCGGCTGGCGGATGCCTCGTACGCGGGCGACGATGGTGCGCGACAGCCGCCGGAGAAGCTGGCGGCGGTGCCGCGCGATCAGACGCTTCCACTAGCGCCTGCGCAGCGCCGGCTTTGGTTGGTGGATCGCTTCGCGGGTGCCGCCGGGGCCACGGAACGCGCGGCCTACAATCTCTCGGCGGCGTTCGCGTTGACCGGTCGGCTCGACGTGGACGTGCTGGGCGAGACGCTCGACGCCATCGTTGCCCGCCACGAAATCCTGCGCACCCGCTATCCGCAGAACGAGGCCGGGGAACCGATCGCGGTAATCGACGGCGAACACCGCTCCGCGCTGTCCGTCGTCGACGTCAGGGATCGTCCCGATGACGAGCGCGAACGGCGTCTCGACGAGCTACGCCGCGACTGCGCCGACACGCCTTTCGATCTCGGACACGGACCACTGATGCGCGCGACGCTGGCGCGCCTGAGTGAGGAAAGCCACGTCCTGATTCTGGCCGTCCACCACATCGTCTTCGACGGTTGGTCCACGGGCGTCTTCGTGCGCGACTTCGCACGCCTCTACGACGCCTTCGCCCACGAACGCGAGGCCGCGTTGCCGCCACTGCCCATCCAGTACGTGGACTACGCCTGCTGGCACCAGCGTCTCCTGGTTGGTGGGGCCTTCGAGGGGGGCGCGGCGTTCTGGCGCCGCTATCTGGACGGTGCCCCGCGGCTTTCCACCGTCGCGCCCGACTTCGAACGGCCTGCCACAGCGTCGCACGCCGGTGAGGCCCTACGGCTGACCCTGGACGGCGAGCTTGCCTCGACGCTCTCGCGGCTGGCGGGCGACCGCGGCGCCACGCTCTTCACGGTGCTGCTGGCGAGTTTCCAGCTGCTGCTCCACCGAAGCACCGGGCAGTCAGACCTGGTCGTGGGCACCGATGTGGCGGGCCGCGTTCACCCCGACCTGGAGAATCTCATTGGGTTCTTCGTCAATGTCCTGCCGCTGCGCTCGCGCCTGGACGACGGCAGCACCGCGTTCAGCGATTGGCTGGACCGCGGTCAGGCGGACGTCCTGGGCGCATTCGAGCATCAGCAGATTCCGTTCGATCAGATCGTCGAGTCCACCGGCACGCCGCGGCGGCGCAGCCACAACCCGCTCGTCCAGGTCCTGTTCGTGCTGCAGAACACCCCGTCGGAGTCCTTCGCGCTGCCGGGGCTGGATGTCGAGGTGCTGCCGCAGAGCCGCAACGAATCCAAGTTCGATCTGGCGGTTTTCGTGACTGAGGAAGGGGGCGGGCTCGACGTCGAGTGGGTCTACGCCTCCGCGTTGTACCGGCGCACGACGATGAAGCGACTGGCCTCGGCGTGGCACGAGCTGTTGCGGCAGATCGCGCATTCGCCGGAGAAGGCCATCGAGGGATTTCGGATTCCGCCCATGCAGGAGCCTGATGCCATGCACAAGAGTCCATCCAAGCGCAGCAAGCTGGACAAGCTGAACAGCCTGTCGGCCCGGAGCAAGGCGCAGAAACCGTCCGTGCAGGAGCCCGTTCGCGCCCGGCCCCTCGATGCGGCGCGCAAGCTGCCGGTGGTGCTGGAGGCACTGGATCCGGACCTGGATCCGGTCGCCTGGGCGCGCAGCCACCGTGACGACATCGAACGACGGCTCTACGAGCACGCCGGCATTCTCTTCCGGAATTTCTCGCTGAAAACGCCCCAGGCGTTCGAGGCTTTCGCGGAGGCCATCGAGCCGGGGCTCTACGGCGGCTACGGCGACCTCCCCAAGAAGGCGGGCGGGCGCAATACCTACCACTCCACGCCCTATCCGCAGCAGAAGATGATCCTCTATCACAACGAGAGCGCGCATCTGGAGCGCTGGCCCACGCGGCAGTTGTTCTACTGCGAGCAGCCCGCGCCGGTGGGCGGTGCGACACCGATCGTGGACTGCCGTGAGGTGCTGGGGCGCTTGCCGGCCGAGATCCGGGAGACCTTCGAGCGCAAGGGGCTGCTGTACGTGCGCACCTTCACGCGCAACCTGGACGTGAGCTGGCGGGACTTCTTCGGCACCGACAGCCGCGAGGCGGTGGAGGAACGCCTGGCGAAAGCCGGCATCGCCTGGGAATGGCTCGGCGAGGAAGAGCTCCAGACCCGCACCCATTGCCCGGCGGTGATCACCCATCCGGTCACCGGCGAGCGCGTGTTCTTCAACCAGGTGCAGTTGCATCACGCGAGTTGCCTGGAGCCGGACGTCCGCGAAGGTCTGCTCTCCATCGTCGGGTCCGACCGCCTGCCGCGCAACGTCTACTACGGCGACGGCACCCCCATCGAGGACGAGGTGATGGCCGTGGTCGGCCGGGCCTACGAGGCGAGCGCAGTGCGCTTCGACTGGCAGCAGGGCGACGTGGTGATGCTCGAGAACATGCTCGCCGCCCATGCCCGCGATCCCTACGAGGGCCCGCGCAAGATCGTCGTCGCCATGGGCGCGATGTTCGAGCGCTGCGATCTGGACGCGCCGGAAGCCTCGGGTGCGGCGATGGCGACGAGCGATCACTGAATCGGCGACAGGAGTGGCTTGATGAATACCGTGATCGAAACGGACGAGGGCGGGCACTGGGCGCTGAGTCCCGAGCAACGCGCGCTGCTGGTGCCCGCCGCCGAGCACGGCGAACAGGCGCCCGAGCCACCGCGCCGGAACCGGGTGCTGGTGGTGGACGTGACCGGTGATCTGGACGCAAATGCGCTGGAGACAGCCTTGGAGCGCGTTACCGACGCGCATGAGGCGTTGCACACGGGTATTCGTGCCGTCCCGGGGTTTCGGGGGCTGCGCCACCAGGTGCTCGGCATGTGCTCGCGGCCGCAGTGGTGGCACGAGGATCTTCGCGGTGCAGGGGCCCCGGAGGCGGCACTGGCGCAGCGTATCGACGCGTTGGCGGGCGGGCCGCTTCGCATGGACGACGGTGAGCTTTTGCGTCCGGCGCTTTTCCGCGTGGGGGAATCCAGTCACGTGCTCGTGCTCGCCGTCACCCCCCTGGCGGCGGATCTTCGAAGCCTGCAGCGCCTAATCACCGGCCTGGTGGCGGCGTACCGGCAGCCGGATGGGGACCCCGAGTCGGAGGAGACGCTCCAGTACTCGCAGTTCGTGGAGTGGCGGGCGGCTATCGCCGACGACGAGGACGCCCCGGCGGGGCGCGCCTACTGGCAGCGCCATCTCGAGCCCATGCAGGGGGCCGGGGCACCGCGCCTGTTCTGCCGGCGCCCGGGCGGTGTGGCGGTTCCCGTGACGCATGAATGCGTCGGCGGTGTCCTGCACGCCGACACGCTGGCTCAGCTCGACGCCCTCGCACAGGCGCGTCAGGTGACCTTCGAGGCGGTCGCCCAGGCGGTCTGGTGGGCTCTGCTCGCGCGCCTCGGTGGCAGCTACCGCTTCATCGGCGGCTGGCAGCACGACTGCCGTCGCGACTACGAGGTGATGGATGGCGCCGTCGGCGTGTTCGACAAGGTGCTGCCGGTTGCCGTCGATCTCTCGCCTTCTACCACTTTCACGGGCTGGATCGACCGGCTGGCGGCGCAGCTGGAGGCCCATACGGAGGCCCAGGAGTACTGGCCCGTGGACGAGCCCCCCGATACCCGCCACCTCGCTGTGGGTTTCGAGCTCGCCGACGCGGTGGAGCCCCTGGGGAGCCATCCGGCGTGGCGGGTACGGGGGCTGCCGGGCCCGCTCGTGGGCTTCGAGCTGGCGGCCCGGGTGACGCGCGGCGAGCACGGTGGAGACATCGCCGTGTACGTCGATCCGGAACACTACAGCCGGGCGACCGCGGAGAGTCTGCTGGGCCAGTATCGGACCCTGCTGGACCGGGTGGCCGAAGAGCCCGAGCAGTCGCTCACGGCGCCGACCCTGTCGGACGGGTCGTCCGGCGGCGCACCGGCGGTGATGCATGGCGCCACTGCGGATTTCGGCACCGGCACCGTGGCTGATCACATCGCCACCTGGGCGGAGCGCACCCCCGACGCGCCGGCCGTGCGCGATGGCGAGCGCTCGCTTGGCTATGAGCAGCTCCAGGAGCAGGTGGCGGGCCTCGCGCGGTGGTTGGGGGCCCAGGGGATTGGTCCCGGCGATCTGGTGGCGTTGGCCATACCGCGCTCGACGGAGTTGATTGTCTCGTTGCTCGCCATCTGGCGGGTGGGCGCAGGCTACTTGCCACTCGATCTCGACTGGCCCCGGGAGCGCCGTGACACGGTGCTCGATGATGCCAGAGCGGCCATGGTGCTCCATGTCGGAGACAGCATGGCGGGTGAGTCGTCGATCGACGGTGTGCGGTCGACTAATCTCGCGGAGATCGACGTCGAAGCCTTCGCCCACGAACCCCTGCCGGCGTCCGCAACGCTGCGTGACACGGCCTACGTGCTGTACACGTCCGGCTCTACCGGCGTACCCAAGGGCGTGGTCATCGAGCATGCCCAGCTGCTGAATTACGTCGCCGCCGCCACCGAGACCATGGGGCTTGCCGGGAGCCGCCGCTGGGCACTCACCTCGTCGGTGGCCACCGACCTCGGCAACACGGCGCTGTTCGGGGCGCTGTTCAATGGTGCCGAGCTGGTGATCGCGGGTGAACAAACCATGCAGCATGCAGCGGCCTTTGCCCGGTTCATCGACACGTACGGGATCGACGCGGCCAAGATCGTGCCGTCGCACCTGGAGGCGCTACTCGATGCCGACGCCCCGACGCTGCCGCAGAAGTTGGTGCTGGGTGGCGAGGGGGCGTCGCGGACGCTGATCGAGCGCATCGCCGAGATAGCGCCGGGCAGCGAGGTATACAACCATTACGGGCCTACAGAGACCGCCGTCGGTATCATGATCCACCCGCTGACGGCAGTCTGCGAGCCGTCTCCCCTGCCGCTGACGCGGGTGCTGTCCAATTGCCGGTGCTACGTCCTCGACGAGAGCGGCCGGCCGGCGCCCCCTGGCGGCCTGGGCGAGCTCTGCATTGCCGGCGCGCAGGTGTGCCGCGGCTATCTCAACGGCCGCGGCGACGACGCGTTCATGGACGACCCCTTCCAGCGCGGCGAGCGCGTCTACCGCACCGGCGACCTCGCCGGAGTGCTGCCCGAGGGCGGCATCCGGCTCGTGGGCCGCACCGACCATCAGGTCAAGGTCCGCGGCTTCCGCATCGAGCCCGCCGAGGTGGAGGCGGCGCTGCTCGCCCAGCCCGGGGTGCGCCTGGCGGCGGTGCATCCGGTCGCCGACCGTGGTGCGGAGCCCGAGCTGGTTGCCTTCGTCGTGCTGGGCGAGGATGCGGCGTTGGCCGGTGGTGAGCAGGCGCTGCGTGACGCCCTGGCCGAGCGGCTGCCTTCCCCCATGCTGCCCGCCCGCTTCGTGTACGTGGACGCCTTCCCGCGGCTCGCCAACGGCAAGATCGATCTCGCGGCCCTCGCGAGCCTGGCGGCGGGCGATGACAGCCACGGCCCGGCCACACCGCCGCGGGATGACCTCGAGTGGGTGCTGTGCCAGGCCATGGCCGAAGTGCTGGGCTGCGGGGAGGTGGGTATCCACGACGACTTCTTCGAGCTCGGTGGCCACTCGCTGGTGGCCATCAAGCTGGTCGCCCGAATTCGCCGTTTCCTCGACGTGGAGATCGAGCCCGGAACCGTCTTCGATCACCCCAACGTCGCCGCCCTCGGCGAGGCTCTGCGCAACGGCGACCACGACATCGGCGAGATGGAGCGGCACGCGGCGCTGCGGCGCGAGCAGGGCGTCGACAGCGCCGACGGTATCGACGTGCGCGAAGCCGGCGCGCGCTCGACCCCCGTCCCCGAATCCACGGACGAATCCTGACCTCCGGACGCCGACGAAGGCCGGGCGCCGCGGCACCCGGCCGATGGAGAGTACGTCATCATGCAGCAGCAAACGCAGCCCCGGGTTGCTGAACGTCGCGACGCCGATCCCGTGACTACCGACGAGATCGTGCGCGTGACCACGGTGGGGGAGGCCCTGCCGCTGTCGTATCCGCAGCAGCAGCTGTGGTTCCTGCAGCGCTACGAGCCGGCGATGACGGCCTACAACCAGCCGTGCGCCTTTCGTCTCACCGGCGAGCTCGACGCGGTGGCGCTGGAGCGTGCCTTCCGCGCGGTGGTCCGGCGCCACGCGGTGCTGCGAACGCGCTTCCACGAGCAGGACGGCGTGCCGCTGCAAATCGTGGTCTCCGGGGTGGACTTCACGCTGGCGCGCGATGATCTCTCGGGGCTGGAAGCCGGTGAACGGGAAGCGGCGCTGCAGCGCTCCATCGATGCGGTCGCGCAGCACGTATTCGACCTGCAAGCGCCTCCGCACCTCATCGCGCGGCTGATCAGGCTCGGTCACGGCGAGCACGTGCTCGTGGTTTGCCTCCACCACATCGTCTCCGATGCGCAGTCCAACCGCATCATCGTCACGGACCTTGCCGAGGCCTACCGCGAGGCGCTGCGGTACGGCGACGACGCGACGCTCGCCGACCCCCGGTTGCAGTACGGCGATTTCGCCGTGTGGCAGCGCCGGCGTGTGGCCGATGGCGGTATTCGGCGCGAGCTGGCGTTCTGGAACGAGCACCTCGGCCCGTACGTCCCGGCGCTCGCGCTGCCCACGGACCACCCCCGGCCGGCGACACAGACGTTTCGCGGCGGTGTGGAGCACTTCGCGCTCGACGACGATCTCGCCGCCACGCTGCACGCTTTCTGCCGCGCGCAGCGCTGCTCACCCTTCGTGCCGCTGTTCGCCGCCTGGCAGGTGCTGCTCGCGCGCTACAGCGGGCAGACGGACTTTGCCGTTGGCGTGCCGTCTTCCGGGCGCCATCACGACGAGCTCCAGGATGTGGTGGGGTTCTTCGTCACCACCCTGCCTTTCCGGGTGCGGCTCGCGCCGGATCTCACCCTCGGCGAGCTCTGCCAGCGGCTTCGCGGCGAGGCGCTTGCGGCGCTCAACCACGCGGATGTGCCTCTCGAGCCGCTGCTGGAGAGCCGCAAGCCCGAGCGCGACCCGGCCGGCAATCCCCTCTTCCAGGTCATGTTCGGTCTCCAGTTCCGGGGCGAGGATGATCGCTTCCGGCTCGACGAGGTGCTCGCCGAGTTCGTGGACCTTGGGCAGACGACCACGAAGTTCGACCTCTCCCTCGATATCAATATCGACGGGGGGCACGGGGGTGCCGCCCTCGAGTTCAACGCGGACCTCTTCGAGCGGCAGACGATTCGGCGGCTCGTGGGGTACTACCGGCAGGTCGTGAAATGCCTGCTGGAGACGCCTGGGCGCAAGGTCGGTGAGATCGTGCTTCTGGATGACGACGAGCGCCAGCGGCTGGATGCCTGGGGCGTGAATGCGCGGTGTTATCCGAATCCCGAGCCGGTGCATCGGTTGATCGAGCGCCAGGCGGCGGCGACGCCGCAGGCGCCGGCGCTGGTCTTCGGGGCGCAGGTGCTCACCTATGCCGAGCTCAACGCCCGCGCCAACCGCCTGGCGCACGAGCTCATCGCCCGGGGTGTGGGCCCGGAGACGCGGGTGGGTATCGCCATGGAGCGCTCGCCCGAACTCGTGGTGGGGCTGCTGGCGATTGTGAAGGCCGGCGGCGCGTACGTGCCGCTGGACCCGGAGCACCCGCGCGAGCGCCTCGCCGACATGATCGGCGACAGCGGCCTCGCCCTGGTGTTGACCCAGCAGCGCCTGCGCGAGGGGCTGCCGGCGACCGAGGCACTCACCGTCGTCGAGGTGGAGGGGCTGGACGTGAGTGACCGGTCCACCACCGACCCGGCCGTGGCCCTGCACGGCGAGCACCTCGCCTACGTGATCTACACCTCCGGGTCCACCGGCACGCCC
>NZ_JBNAZM010000048.1:0-36007 GCF_051195215.1 Arhodomonas sp. AD133
TACGACGGTCACACACTCGCCGAGACGCTGGAGCAGGCCGAGATCTTGAGCGGTGTCGCGACGAAACGCTGCTACGTCGACCGCGGCTACAAGGGCGTCGAGATCCCCGGGGTGAGCATATTCCGCTCGGGTCAGCGCCGCGGGGTCAACACCCGAACCTTGAAGCGAGAGCTCAAACGCCGCAGTGCCATCGAGGCGGTGATCGGGCACATGAAAACCGACGGCCGGATGGATCGTTGCCGCTTGAAAGGCGCCATCGGCGATGCGCTCAACGCGGTGCTGGTCGCCGCCGGGCACAACATCCGGCTGCTCCTCCGGGCCATGGCGGCTCTATTGCGCCGTATGCTCACCGTACTACTGGCCGTCGTTGATCCCGCCATCTGCGACCGGGCTCGCGAACCCGCACTGCAGGGCGTGGCATAGCAGGTTGTTCAGAACGGACTACAACCGGCTCTACAACCATCATATTCCGCAGCGCGTGCTGCATCACCGAACGCCGGTGCAGACCCTCAAGGCTTGGCAATAGGATCGGCCCGAGTTATTTCGAAAACTGGTATACGCTCACCTGAGTTCTGGCGCTTAGTCTGGGCGTTATCCCAGTGTGATTCCGGATGTTTCGAAGTAGAGAAGAGTCGGGCAGCCGCATATGAGTGGCAATAAGATGGTGTCGGCTGTCGTAGCGGCATGCCATCGGCGGCTGGACCGCTACGGCTGAATGGATGTCACCCGCTGGGCAGGATCGCTGTCGGTTTCTGCGGCGGCGCCGTGGTCCGTGGCGCAGTGGGCGTGATCGGCCAGCACCTCGATGACCCGGCAGTCCCGCACGGCGCCGTGATCCCCGCAGGTCAGCATGCGCTGGAGCTCGCTTTCGAGCACCTGCAGTCGGGCGATGCGTGAGCGCACGTTGGCGAGGTGGGCGGTGGCGATGGCGTCCGCCTGTTCGCAGGCCTGCTCGGGATCATCGGTCAGGGATAGCAGCTCCCGGATCGCCTCTATCGAGAAACCGAGCTCCCGGGCGTGACGGATGAATGCCAGCCGTTGCGCATCGGCATGGCGGTAACGGCGCTGGTTACCTTCGGTGCGCAGTGGCGGCGGCAGCAGCCCGGCCTGCTCGTAGTAACGCACGCCCTGGGGGGAGCAACCGCTGCGGCGGGCGAGCTGGCCGATGGTGAGCGTCTTCTGTGTCATGCCCGAAACCTGCGATGACTGTAGGTTTCAACCTACCGGGCCGCCGCCTGGATGCGCAACCTGGGCGGTGAGGCGGGTCCGCCGGGTCTTGATCCTACAGTCGCTGTAGCTCCTAGGCTCCCCGGTAATTCGACGAGGCAACCGGGAGATCACTGATGGGCGCCTGTTGCGGACAACCGCACGAGCAGGGACACGATGACCGGCAGGACGCCGCGGCGCCGTCGGACGGCCGGGTCTTCCTGGTCGAAGGTCTCGACTGCGCTGAAGAGGTCCGGCTGCTCAAGGATGCCGTCGGTCCGCTGGTGGGTGACGCCGAGCGGCTCGGATTCGACGTCATGCGCGGCCGGCTCATCGTGCCGCGGGAGGCGACCGCGACGGACGAGCGGGTACTGGCGGCCATACGCAGCACCGGCATGAGGGGTCAGCGGGCGGAGGGCAGTGAAGGCGCCCACTCGGCGCGCAGCGATCGTCGCCCCCTGATCGCCGCGGTGGCGAGCGGCTGCAGTATCGCACTGGCGCTGGCGTTCCACGGCGTATCGGCGTGGGACGGAACCGCGAACTCGCTTGTCGAGGCGCATGCCGATGGTATCCCCGCTCGGGAAGTGCTGCTGTACGCCGCGGCCATGGTGATCGGCGGGTGGCTGCTGTTGCCCAAGGCCTGGCAGGCGCTGAAGCGGCTACGCCCGGACATGAATCTGCTCATGGTCGTGGCCGTTCTGGGGGCCGTAGCCCTGGGCGAGTGGCTGGAGGGAGCGATGGTGGTGTTCCTGTTCGCCATCTCCTTGGTGCTCGAGGGCTGGAGCGTGGGGCGTGCCCGGCGGGCGGTGGAGGGCCTGCTCGATATGCGTCCGGAGACGGCGCAGGTATACGTCGATGGCGCCTGGGTGGAGCGCCCCGTGGCGGATGTGGCGGTGCGCAGTGTCATCCGTGTGCGTTCCGGCGATCGCGTGCCGCTGGACGGCGAGATCGTTGCCGGCCACAGCAGCCTCGACCAGTCGGCGGTCACCGGTGAGAGCGTGCCGGTCGCCCGCGGTCCCGGCGAGGTGGTTTACGGGGGCACGGTCAACGGCGAGGGCACGCTCGAAGTCCGCACCACCCAACCCGCGGGGCAGACCCTGCTGGCCCGGGTCATGCGCCTGGTGGAGTCCGCGCACAGCCGGCGCGCGGAAAGCGAGCAGTGGGTGGAGCGTTTCGCGCGGTACTACACGCCGGCGGTGCTGGCACTGGCGAGCCTGATCGCACTGGCGTTGCCCACCGTCTTCGGCTGGGCATGGAAGGACGGCGTCTACAGCGCGCTGGTACTGCTGGTGATCGCCTGCCCGTGTGCTCTGGTGATCTCCACACCGGTGAGCGTCGTCGCCGGACTGGCAGCCGCAGCCCGGCATGGCGTGCTGGTCAAGGGTGGCCGCTTCCTGGAGCTCCCGGCAACGGTGCGCAGCGTGGCGCTGGACAAGACGGGCACGCTCACGCAGGGCCGGCACCAGGTAGTGTCGGTGGAGGCCTTGGCTGGCGCCGACCCGGCGCGGGTACGTGTCATTGCCGGGGCCCTGGAAGCGCAGAGCAGCCACCCGCTGGCGGCCGCCATCCGCGAGGACGTTGCCAGGGCGGGCGCCGAGCCGGTGGCGGTGGACGACTTTCAGGTCGTCGCCGGTCGTGGGGTGACAGCGCGGCTGGCGGGTGAATCGGTATGCCTGGGTTCCGTGCGCTACATGCAGGAGCGATTCCAGACGACGGACCGGCTGGAAGTCGCGGTGGCGCCCCACGAGGCGGACGGGCGCACGGTGGTGGCGGTGGCCGATGCCAACGGCCCCATCGGCTTCTTTGCGCTGTCGGACCGGCCGCGACCGGACGCCCAGCGGGCCCTGCAGGACCTCGCCGCACTGGGGGTCCGGCATCGCGTCATGATTACGGGCGATAAACGGGCCACGGCCGAGCGCATCGCCGGGGATCTGCCGCTGACGGCGGTGGAGGCGGAGCTGCTCCCGGAAGAGAAGGTGGCGGCCGTCGAGCGACTCGGGGACAACGCTACGCCGGTACTCTTCGTCGGCGATGGCGTGAACGATGCCCCGGCCATGGCCCGCGCCGACCTCGGGGTGGCCATGGGCGCGCTGGGCAGTGATGTGGCGATCGAGACCGCCGACGTGGCGCTGATGACCGACGAGCTCAACCGACTGCCGTGGCTGGTCCGGCACGCCCGCCGCACGCTTGCCGTCATCCGGCAGAACATCGCTTTCTCCCTGGGCGTCAAGGCGCTGTTCGTCGTGCTGACCCTGGTGGGCGTGGCCAGTCTGTGGGGCGCGATTGCCGCCGATGTGGGCGTCTCCCTGCTGGTGGTGATGAACGGGCTGCGGCTGCTGCGGTCGGAGCGGGCGATCCCTGAGGGCACTGGTGGTGAGGCGGTCGCCGGAGAGGCCTGAAACAGGCTGCGTGACGCTTTTCCCCAACGCCCGGTCCGGTGGGCCTTCCGGGCATCAACGGACGGTGAGCACCAATGGAGGAGACTGTTCCGGCCGGTACGGCAGGCGTACCTGGAAGACGTGGCGTCCGTTCTCCAGGGACCACAAAAACGGCTCATCGGCGGGTTGCACGGCCTTCGGGCGGCCGTCCACGTGCCATACCACCTGCGCGTCCTGTGGCTCGGCATCCACCGTCAACCGCAGGCGGTCCAGCTCGGGCGGGGTTTCGGGGTTGCGGATGACAGTGGTGCCCGGCGGCGGGGAACTGATCCGCAGTGACACCGACGCCTCTCGCGCCGTGCGGCGGGACAGCGCTGCCACCGCGGTGGGGGTGGGACTCCCGGCGGCGGTCGCGCGCACCCACTCCGTGAGCACCCGGGGGCATTCATCCACGGGCGTGGCGGGTTGGGCGGCGCACAGGGGTTTGCGCTGGTAGTGCTCAGGAGCCGGAAACGGGGCGGCGTCGGCATTTGTGCCCGGAAGCCGGTAAAGCCCGGCCAGCACGTCATGAGCGAGTCCCGCCGGACCCGAGGCCCCGGTGACGCCTTTCATGGGACGGCCGTCTGCACGCCCCATCCACACACCGACGATGTAGTCACGAGTGTAGGCGACGTTCCAGGCGTCGGCGTAGTTCTGGCTGGTGCCCGTCTTGGTGGCGACGGGGAAGTCGTATTCCAGCGGACCCATGCGCGAGAACACCGGCAGCCGGGCCATGGGGTCTGCGAGGAACGCCGTGACCAGCCGTGCGGCGTCCCGCCCCAGCACGCGTTCCCCGGTCGCCTCCGGTTGGGCGGCATGCCATCGAAGCGGTCGGTACTGGCCGTCGTTGGCGAGCGCCCCGTAGGCGGCGACCACGTCGCACAGGCGCACGGGGAGCGTGCCGATGGCAAGCCCGATGCCGTAGTGCCGCGACGGCCTGCGGTCGGTGTGCAGGCCCAGCCGTTCCAAGTGGGCGTAGGTGGTCTCCAACCCCACGCTGCGGACCAGGTTGGTGGCCGGTACGTTGCGTGAGTTGGCCAGGGCCCGGCGCGGCAGCATGGGGCCGAGGTAGGCGCGGTCGGCGTTGTCGATGCCGGCCGAGAGACCGCGCCGGTCCCAGAGCACGGTGTCGGGGCGGATGACGCCCCGGTCCAGGGCCAGCGCGTAGATGAACGGCTTGAGCACCGAGCCCGGCGAGCGAGGCACGGCCGTGTAGTCGAGGGCGCCGGCGTCGTCGTCGAAGAAGTCGGCGGAGCCGACCATGGCCCGCACTGCCATGTCGTCGCGGTCGACGACCAGGATGGCCGCGTGCTGGACGCCCTGGGTATCCATCCGCAGCAGCCAGCGATGGAGCTGGCGGTTGGCCATCCGCTGGGCGTCCAGGTCCAGCGTCGCCGCGATCGTTCGTGGTGCCGTTGCCGGCAGCGGCTCGAGCCGGTCCTCCAGCTCCAGGATGGCGTGCAGGGCCATGGCCGGCCTCGGCGGGCGGCGGTGTACCCGGATCGCGTCGATCTGGCGGCGTGCCAGGTCGAGCTGTGCGGCATCGATGACGCCCATTTCCGCCAACGCGCCCAGGATGCGCCGGCCGCGGGCCACGGCGTTCAGGCGTCCGTCGACGGTGAGCGGGTCGAGGCGTTGCGGGGCGTGGGGAATGCCGGAAAGAAAAGCGATCTCCGCCCAGCTCAAGTCCGCAGCGGGCTTGTCCAGGTAGAACCGGGCCGCGTGGGCAATGCCGTGGCTGCCGTGACCGAATGGCACGTGCCGGAGGTAGTGGTGCAGCACCGCCTCCCGGCCGTGGCGCAGGGTCATGAATACGGCGGTGAGCGCCTCCATGGCCTTGTTGGGAAGCGTCCGCGGGGCCGGGTGCTGAAGCCGCGCGAGCTGCATGGCGATGGTGGAGGCACCGGAGACGACGCGGCCGTTGCGCAGGTTCTGCCACAGTGCCCGGCCCACGGCGACGGGGTCCACACCCGGGTGATAGCGGAAACGCCGGTCCTCCAGGGCGATGGTGGCGGCGGCGATGCGCGGTGGTACCGGCGCCAGGGGCCAGTAACCGTAGCGGCCCGGTACCGGGCCGCCGACCTCGGCCAGGTAGCGCCCGTAGCGGTCGGTCACCAGGTGGCTGGCGGGGGGCGCCTGCAGCGCCGAGCGTTGCCAGGCGGTGTGGACGGCGCTGCCCAGCAGGGCCACGGCGATCAGCAGCAACGGCCACCGGATTGCGCGCAGGCGCGCTAGCGCTCTGCCGGAACGTGCCGCGCATGCCCGCTCCGTCGCCGCCATGGTGTGTTATCGCTCTTGGGGCCGTTGGATACGGATCAGGGCACCGTTGCTGTGACCCCGGACCTCTTCCTGGTACATCATCTCCGCGTACGCGGCCGGCTGGACGAACTGCCCGGGGATCTGGGCCCGGAGCCGGAAGGCGAATTCGTAGGTGCCCTTCGGCAGCGTCTCGTAGTAGAACGCCACCCGGTCGTCCAGGCGGGCCACGTAGGCCGGTTCCCGGGTCGGCGGCCGGCTGGGCGCGGCCTCCGGCGGCGCGGTCTCCAGCTCCGGGTTCAGTGGCTCCATGCCGGCGGCGAGCGGCACGACCACGGCCACGTGGTGGCGCTCCGCCGGGTTGACCAGCGTGAGCCGGTCCTCGACGACGTCACCCACGGCGAAGTCGACGGCTTTCCCGGCGGTGTCCAAAGCAACCCGGCGGTCGGCGGTGTCATCGCCGCTTACGCGGACCAGGCCCCGCTCCACGACGAAGCCGTGGCTCTGGACGGCCACCCGGTCGCCGCGGGGTTTGGGCACGTATCGGCTCTCCGCCATAACTGCCACGGTGCGCTTCGCCCGCAGTGCGGGTGCGTTCAGGGTTACCTGGCCGGGCGTGGGCAGCGGCGTCGCCGTGACGGGCTGGTCGCCACCGACACGAATCCGCTCCACGGTGTCGTCCCATTGCGCCGAGACGTCCACCGGCGTCGTTGCCGATTCCTCGGCCATCAGGAAGTCATTGAGGGCCAGGATGGCTTCGGTATTGGCGTTGGTGGTGCCCCAGCCGTCGTCCCGGCCCAGGGTGATCAGCGCGTCCACGAGGATCTCCTCGCGTTCGCCGCCGTCGGGCACCGCGCTGGCGGCCCGCAGCGTCTGTGCCACCGTTCGCGTCTCCGAGGGCAGGATCAGCGGTGAGCGCTGGGACTGCGTGTCCTTGAGCCCGGCGTAGACCTTCTCGCCGTGACGCAGCTTGAAGACGAGGCCGTTCCAAAGGGTCTCTTCCAGGCGGTGCAGCACGGCGCGACTCGGATCGTCCTCGCCGGCCAGTGCCCGGGTCACGTGGGCGACGGCCTCCTGTGGCAGGAACTGGCTGCGCCGGGCGAGCTCGGCGGCGTAGCCGGCGTCCAGGTCGCCGCCCTGGGCTAGCGCGGTCAGGGCCATGGCCCGTTCGGCATAGCTGTCGAGGAAATGGCTGTAGTCCCCGCGCAGGGCGCGCCGCAATGCATCGCGCACCCGCTCGCGCAGGCCCGTGTCCACGGTGTAGCCGGCCTTTTCCGCCTCCAGCAGGAACAGGTACGTCCAGGCGGTGAGCCCCACTTGGCCCTCGCCGCCGCCGGGCCAGAAGGTCACGTAGCCGTCCTCGCGGACCACCTCGTCCAGGTAGGTCAGCGTGTTGCGCACGTGCCGGTCGATGACGGTGGTGGCCGTGTCGGGGCGTACCAGGGCCAACAGCTCGCCGGCCGCCAGCAGGCCGCGGGCGCGGCTGATCCGCTGCTCGGTGCAGGCATGGGGATAGGCGAGCAGGTAGTTGAGCCCCGCGGTCATCCGCACCAGGCCGGGCCGGTCGGCGAGCACCAGGGTGCGGCGCAGGCTGCCCGGGCGGATAGGTGCGCCCAGAGCCTCAACGCTGAACGCTTCCGCAGTGCTCAGCTCGCCGGTCTCGCGGATCGTCAGCGCCCGCCGGTCCGGGCGCACTGGCAGGCTCACCTCGAAGCCGTCACCGACCCCGTCGGCGACGCGATTCACGCCCAGGGTTACACGCGCTTCGGGTACTTCACCGGGGTCGTCGGGCCAGTGCTCGGGCAGTGGCACCGACACCGGATAGTCCAGTCGACGCGTGTGCGTTTCCGGCCAGGTGAACGCCTTCGCGGCTTCACCGTCCAGCCGCAGGCCGTCCACCTCGAGCGCCGCGCGTCCCTCGCCCGCGTCGCCTTCCACCACTCGTGCCACGGCGGACAGGGTCAGCCGGTCGCCGTAGCGCACGAACCGCGGCAGCGCGGGCTGGACGATCACGGGCCGTCGCACGGCAATCCGGCTGGTGCCGTGGCCGAAGCGCTCGCCGTCGCCGACGGCCTTGGCGCGTACCATGAAGTTGGTGAGGTTGTCGGGCAGCTCGATGCGGACCGTCGCCGTGCCGTCGTCGCCCACGTGCAGGGTCGGCTCGAAGTAGGGCACGCTGCGGAAGTCCTTGCGGAGGCTGACCTGGTCCAGCAGCTTGCGGGCACTGGCGGCCTTCTGATCCGGCTCGCCGCCGCCGGGTGCCGTGCGGAAGGGCAGGTAGCCGATCACCCGGTTGCGGGTATCGCGGATGGCCGTGCGTACCGGCCGCTCGCGTATGAAGGCGGCGAGGGGGTCCAGCGGCTGCTCCTTGCCCAGCGCCAGTACCGCCTGGTCCACCAGCCACAGGGCGACTTCGCCGGAGACCGGATCGCCGTTGCGGTCGGCGAGTGTCACGGTCATTTCCACGGTATCGCCGGGCTGGGCCTTGGCGGGGTGCTCCAGGGCCACGTCGATGCGGTGATCGGCGGTGGAGACGTCCACGCGGGTGGTGGCGGCCATCATCACCGGCTTGCCCAGGTCCATGCCCGTGCGGTCGACACGCGGCGCCTCGTCCAGCCGGCCACGCATCAGCACGAAATGCACCGGAATACCGGGCATGAAGGCCCGCTCGATGGGCAGCTCGTAGGTAGCCTTGCCGTCGTCGATGGCGACCCACTCGTAGTGGTTCTCGCCGTCCGGACGCTCGACGATGGCCAGCGCGTGGGCCTCGGCGAACGGGCTTTCCAGAACCAGGGTGGCTGTCTCTCCGGGTGCGTAGCTGTCGCGGGTGCTGCTCACCGTGAACGTCTCCGACGGCGCCTTGGGCCAGGTGGCCCGCTCGCTGCCGTCGTTGAACAGGTCGAGCTTCACCGTCTGCAGCCGGCCGAGGGCGTCCCGGGCGGAGATTTCCAGGATGTAGACGCCGGTGTCGTCCAGGGGCAGGTCGAAGTCCACTGGCACCTTGCCGCTGGTCAGCGTCCGCTCCAGCAGGGTCTCGTCGATGATCTCGGTCTCGTACTTGGGCTCGCCGGTGGTGAAATCGCTGGCCTGCAGACGCGCCGCCCAGCTGCGTTTGACCAGCCGCAGGGTCACCTCCTTCCCGGCCAGCATGTCGCCGTCCGGGCCCGCCACCAGGAACGCACCCTGCAAGCGCTCGGCGTCCTCGAGATAGCGCGGGGCCTTCAGTCCGAGGGCGAAGGGCGGCAGAGCGAGCACGTCTGCGGTGTCCGTCACGGTCTGGTCGTCCGCGCCCACCACCGTGGCCTCCACCACGTACCGCCGGGGCTGGGTGCTGGGCTCCAGGGCCGGGTCGATCTGAATGCTGGCGAAGCCCTGGTCGTCGGTGGTGCCTTCGCGGGTCAGGGTGGGCCGTGATTTGAACTCGCCGATACCGGAGAAGCGGGCGTCCGTGGAGTAGACGAAACCCTCGCGCGCCGCCGGCGTCCAGCGGTAAGGGAATTGCGTCACCTTCCACTGGACCGGCCGCTGCCGGGCGACGCCGCCGGCGTAGTACTCCGCCACCAGGTCCACGCTGAAGGGGCGATCCAGCCCCGTCCTGGCCGGGGCGTCAGTGCGGACCTCGAACTTCGGAATCCGATAGGCCTCCTTGCGCACTGTGACCTCGGCGCAGCGCCTGGCGTGACGGCCGGGCGGCTCCAGCTCGGCGGCAATTCGGTATTCACCGGTGGCCTCAGTCTTCTCGTCGAACAGGTGGTAGAACCCTCCCGCCGGCGTGGCGTCCGGGTGGTAGCGCCATTCGCTGCCGTCGGGGCCGGTGACCACCAGGGTGACCGCCGCCTCGCGGTTCTCGATTCGGCCGCGGTGGACGCGCCGCATGAAGCCCTTGATGTGGATGGGCTCTGCCGGCCGATAAACGGGCCGTTCGGTGAACAGGTGGCAGCGCCATTGCGGCTCGGGCTCGCGATGGCTGGTGCGGTCGGTCCAGCGCAGCCAGCGCCCGTCATTACTGAAGTGGTTGTCGAAATAGCGCTTCGGTGGGTTGGCATCGACATCCACGACGAGGGTGTCGTCGCCGCGGGAGACGATCAGGCGCTCCGGAGGGCCTTCCAGCCGGTGCGGCCGCGGCGACCACGTCAGCGCACCGTCTGCGTCGGTGCGGCCGTCGACGACGGTCATCAGCCGATCGCTGCCGTGGCGGTCCCGGGCCTGCACGCGCACGCGGGCACCGGGCACCGGCTCACCGGAGTCCAGGGAAGTGACCACGAAGCGAACCTGGTCTTCGTTCTCGACGACTGTCAGCGACAGATCCGTGACCTGGACACGCACCCACTGGCGTTCGCTGCCGGCGCCCAGGCGCCGGATACCCACCAGGTAGGTACCGGGACCCTGCTCGCCGGCAAGGCGGCGCAGGTGGGGCTGCAGGTCCAGCCCGAAGCGTGCCGCCGAGCCGCCGCGTTCTAGCGGCAGGTCGACGATCTCGGAGACGCTGGGCGACCCCAGGGTCCGGATCTGGGCGGCGACGTCGTTGCCCCGCAATCGTGTGCGCCGGGCGGGCTCTTCCCCGGGGCCCGGCGGCATGGCGTCGTCGTCGACGCTGATGGGGCGGTCGGCGTAGGGCCAGAACTTCAGCGCCAGTGGGTCGATGGCGTGGATGCGAAGATCGACCCGGGTGTCGCCGCGGCCGCGCAGCGGCAGCATCTTCGGTCCGAAGCGCTCCATCACGGCCCGGCCCTCGCCCCGGTTCACGCTGAGAAAGTCCTTCCGGGCCGGGAAGGCCAGGTACAGGCTGTTTACGCCTGTTGCTTCCAGGGCGCGGCCGTGGACATCCCGGAGAGCGCGGGGAAAAAGGCTCAGGCGGTAGCGGGTGTCGGCCTTGAAGTCGCCAGTGATGCGCAGCTGCTTGCCCGCGAGTCGGTATTCGAGGTTGTCCACCGCGGGCTCGAAACGGATCAGGTTGCGTCCCAGCACGGGTCCGATGGATTCCGGCTCGGCGGTGAAAGCAACCTCTATGGTGCGGTTGCCGGAGGTGCAGATGAGCGGGTCGGAGTCGGAATAGTTCACCCCCGCCGAGGTGGCGGCGCGCTGCTCGCCGGCGCAGCCGAAGCTCGACGGGCGGAACGGCTGCCGCGTGGAAAAAGCGATGGTCTGCATGGCCTGCTCGGGCGTGTCGTCCAGGGACAACCGCAGCCGCACCAGCGCCTTGCGGCCCGCGGGAATCGGTTCGTGAAGCCGCAGCAGGTAGTCCACCGGCGCGTCGCGGTCGGCCCGCTCGGTGCGCTTGACCGTGAAGTCCTCCGCGCCCAGCGTGCGCAGCGGCTCGGGCTCGATGCCGGGCAGGGCGCGCACCTCGACGGACACCATGCGCTCGAGCGCGTCGATATCCACGGGGTCGCGGAAGCGCAGCGACACGGTATCCACCGGCGCCAGGTCCTCGCTGCCGTCACGGGGCTCGCTCCGAATGGCCGGGGCCATGAGCGTGGCCAGGCGATGGCTGTTGCCCTCGAAGCGCCAGGTGAACTCGGACAGGGCGGGCCAGGGCTCGGCGGGACGGAACTGGAGCGTGTGCGCATCCAGCCAGGTGTAGGCGCCGGGATGATCCGGGGAGACAGTGACGTAGTCACCGGGATGGGCTTCCGGTCCGCCGCCTTCCGGCCCCCGCGCGGCTTCGAAGAAGAGGGTCACCGGATCCCAGCGGCGCAGAAAGTCCTCGGGCACGATCACCGCGCCCTCGGGCTTGGCCGGCGGGGCGGCGGCCGCCGGGGGCAGGATCTGGCCGACTATCAACGCCGTCAGCGCCGTGAAGAAGAGCTGGCGCCATCGCCTGTTCGCAGTAATGCTCATTCCTTGCCCGCCAGTTGTCTGTAGCGTTCCCTGACCCGCGCCGGCGGACCGTCGTCGGGTAATTGCGTGCCTACCAGCGCCGGTTGCACCAGCGCCGGGGATTCGTCCCGTGGGAGGTGGGCGATCAGGTAGTAGCGGCCCGGTTCGAGCCGGTGCATCTGCGCGATGCCCTCGCCAACATGCTGTCCCCTCTCGTCCACGAGTACGGCGTGGATCACTTCACGGTCGGCCTTCAGGCCGAGCCCCACCGTACGCGCCTGCTCGAGCGCGAAGGTGAATGCCCGGGCTTCGCCCGACCCCAGCCTCACTGGGTCGCCCAGCCCCGCCGGCATCGCCGTCGGCGTGACCAGTCGCTTCGTGGGTGGCGTGCCCATGGCGCGCAGGCGTGTCTCGCCCGCCGGAAGCACGGTGTCGATGCCGTCCACCGCGTCGAGCCAGCGGCGCTCGGTGCCGCCGCTCGGCCGGTCCAGGGCTATCAGGGTCGGCCGGTTGCCGCGCAGGCTCAGCAGGGCCGGGGCGTCCAGGGCCAGGGTTTCTGTGTGCCGCCAGCCCGCCACAGTGCCGTCGCTGTCTGCGAGCCAGACCCCGAACGGCGCGTCCGCGTGGGTAATCTGCAGCACGCCAGGGCCCGAGATCGCCAGTGATTCGGCGCCTTCCAGCGATGGGCTGCTTCTGCCGTCGTCGGCGATGAAGCGCACCGCTTGCACGGCGCCGGCCACGTGAGCGCGGCCTTCGAATTCGGCTGGGGCGCGTACGGGCAGTGACAGTGTCCCGCCGAACGTGGGCGTGTAGGGCTCGAACCGGCCCGGCGTGAGCTGTCGGGAACGTTCTACGGGATGCCAGGTGAGACTGATGGTTTCGGTATGGTCGCCCGGGTTGGCCAGCCAGAGCGCGTCCGCCGTCGTCCGCGTGTGCATCTTGCGGGCGCGGTCGCCGGTCCAGAGGATCCGGTCGATGGCGCCATCGGCCACCAGGATGCCGGCGACTCCGGCAGAGGCCGTCAGGGCGATGTCCGCGGCGCCGGTCGGGCCGGTCACCTTCGTCGCCGTGCCGGCCGGCAGCGCGAGCTGGGAGCTGCCGGGCTCGGCGACCACGGGTTCCGCCGTCTCCAGGGCGTGCGCGCTGACGGTTACCGGCGCATCGCCGGTGGCGTCCACCAAGCCCAGAACCAGTCCGCTGTCACCGAGGTCGGTGCGGGGCAGGGCAACGGTCACCGCGGTCCGCGTATCCGACGTGGCGGCGGCACCGCCGGACGCCCGTGGCCGTAGCTCGGGGGTGTGGGCCGTGCTGCTGGCCATCCAGAGACGGAGCTGATCGATGTCACCGGCCTGGGTGGGCAGCGGCAGGGCATGGTGGGCGGGCGCCGGAATGGTCCGGGAGGTACCGGGTTTCAGCGACACGACTTCGGTTTCCAATGCCTCCGGCCCCGGCGGGGCCAGCGCCCAGACCGCGCGATCCCGCGCCGGCATCCAGCCCTCGCGAGCGGGCATGAAGGCGCCCCCCGGGCTGGCCCACAGCAGGCCTTCCCGGCGTGTCTCCGTATGCAGCGGCCCCGGGCGTTGGAGTACGGCCAGGCCCAGGTTGGCGTCGGCGCCCGCCAGCGGTGCGAGCTCCCAATTCAACGTGTCCGGCAGTTTCCGGGGCGACGCCTGACGTTCGCCGAGCCGCAGGGCCACATGGATGCCGTCGAGTACGGTATCCAGGGCCCAGACCCGCAGCCGATGGTCCTGGCCGATGTCGTCTGTGGTGAGAACCACGCCGCCGCGCACGTTCCGGCCGGTGCGTGTGGTGACGGTCCGCCAGGTGTCTCCCTCTCGGCGTTCCAGCGCGACACCATGGGTGCCGGCGGCGCGGCTGATGAACAATAGCGGCAGGCCGGAACGTGGCACGTCGCCGACTTCCGAGAGGTCCAGCGGGTAGATGTGGACGTCGCCGTCGGTGACGGTGAGCTCGGCGTCGGGTGCCGTCGCGTGCTCCGTGATCTCCTCGGGAGCGTCCAGAGCGACCGTGGTATGGCCGTCGCTGTCCGGTGCGGTGACGGCCATCGTGTAGCGGCCCGGCGGGAGCTGGCGGCTGATCAGGAAGTTCCAGTCGTCGGGCCGGTCGTCGTTGAACGCGAGCCGTTCCCCCGCCCCATTGAGCAGGGTTGCGGCCACGTCTTCGCCGCCCAGTGAGCTGATCTTCACCAACCGGGCGCTGTCCAGTACGAACGGGATCTTCCCGGGCACGGACACGCGGCGACTCTGACCCAGGGGCAGCTCCCGGGTGGCGACCCGCACGTGGTAGTCGACCCGGTTGTTCGGCCGGCGGCTTCGGACCTCCAACCGGTAGGCGCCGGCACCGAGTTCCAGCCAGCCCTCGCGCGCCGCGGCGATGTTTGCGTCAGCGGGTTGCCAGCTCCCCCGCTCGCGGCGTAGCAGGGCGGCGTTCATCTCGGTAGGCAGATCGAGGCGTACGTGCATGGTGGCCGCGAGGTCGAAGTGCCACCGGTCCGGTGTCCGTGGCGCTGTCTCGTCGTCGGGCTCCATCCAGGTGTGGCGCCGGGTGCGGTTCAGGGGCAGCTCGTGGGGGCCGTGTCCCTCCAGCCGAGCCGGGGATGTGTCGATGCGCTCAAGCGTGGTCACCGCGCGGGCCGCGACGCTCTGGGGCAGCACGGTGAGCGTGTGCTCGCCGGGACGCAGGTTCAAAGTGATCGGTGTGCGCCGGCCCGGCCGGATGACCGGCCAACCGTCGGGCCCGGTGAGCTGGATGTCGAAGGGCTGCTTGAGTCCGAGGGCCCTGAGCCGGTACTTGCCGGCCTCGGCGATATCCAGTTGGTAGCGGACCGCGTCGCCGGGTTGCACGGTCGTGCGGACGGCGCCGTCCAGGGGCACCGCTGCGGCCTCGCGCACCGGTGTGCGTTTCAGTGACACGCCCAGCGGTCCGGCACTGCGGCCATTGGCGTTGACGGTCAGCTGGTAGTCGCCGCTGCCCAGATACCGCTGGATGAGGAAATTGCGGCCGACGCCGTTGCCGTTCGCGGTGGCAAGCGTTGCGATTGCGCGGGTCCTGAGTCGGCCAGTGGTGGAGAGCAGCCCGGTGCTCTCCAGGCGATAGAGAGCCGGCGTCTGCACGGCCAGCCGATAGGTGGCCTGCTGCTGGCGCGAGAGCTTCAGGTGCGCAGGACGGCCGGGCTCGATCACCGGGAAGTCCGGCAACCGGCGCTCGATCTCCGCATCGTCAACCACGTTCAGCGGTGGTGGCGGCGTCTGGGGCTTCGGGGCCCAGCGCAACAGATAGCGAATTGGCTCCGCGCCGTCGTTGGTGACGAACACCGGCGATTGGCCGTCTACCTTGATGGATTCCTGCGTCGGGCCGCCTTCGCTGGCGGACAGCGGCAGGCGCTCACCGGCTGGCGTTTCGGCGATGATCCTGCGGCTCTGGTCGACGTCCACCTGAAAACGCCGCGTGGATCCGGCTGATTGGGTAACGGGCAGGGGGCGGTCCAGCCGTAGAGGCCATGGCCGAACGGTCAGACCCGAGCGGCCTTGGCTGTAGCGGTTGGCCAGGACATAGTCGTGGCGGCTCAGCGCGATGCCATCGAAAACGGCACTCGCCTGGCGCGGTGCCAGCATGGGGGCGCCAAGGCTGTCCGGCGGTGCGGCGGTGTGGTGGAGCGAAATCTCGGCGATGCCGGCGTCGCCATGGCGCGGGCGCATGGAGATGCGGTAGAAGCCCTTCACCAAATCCCAGCGGGCCTCGGAGGCCACGTCCCAGCGCGTGCGGAAGTTGCGGGCGGCGGTGCGGTCGAGGGGCTCGACCTGCAGCTCCACGTTGGCCTCGGAGTCGGAACCGACGTCCGCGACGTAGGTGCCTTCCTCCTGGATCTCTACCAGCAGGTCGACGGTCTCCAGCAGGTTGAACCGGCGGCGCCAGGCCTTGCTGGACGATAGCTCGATGGCCCGCGCGGCCTTGACCTCCGGCCTCTTGCCGGGCGGGTCGTGGACGATGATGGCCGTGGCGTCGATAGCGTCCCGCGGATCGCCGAGGGTGACGGTGCTCACCCACGCGCTGTTCGAGTTACCGGGGACGGCGTAGCGGCGAGCGTGGCGCAGATAGGCCAGGCGGTACTCGGCGCCGGGGGTCCGTTCCACCGTGACAAGCAGGTCCCGCGACCGGTTCGGCCCGGCATCGCCGGTGCGCACCGTGGTCTGCGGGTCCCGGGCATCCTTGTCGATGCGCCCTGTACGCCCGTTGCGCACCTGGTAGGGCGAGCTGCGCTCGTTGTACGGGGAGACCCGTAGGCTGGCGGACTCGGCCTCCGGGAGCTCCAGCTGGAAGACATTGGCGGACGAGTCCAGGCGGTAGCGGTCGATGCCGAGCGGGCTGGCTCGCAGCACCGACCAGCCTTCGGCCGGGAGCTCTGGAATGCCCTTGCGCAGATAGAGGGGGGCGGCGTCGGATTCGGTGGACCACGGGTTGTCGGGACCGCCGTAGGCCGTGAGCCGGTATAGCCCCGGGGTCAGCCGGGCGTGAATGCGGCGCACCTCCAGGGGCTGCCCGGTGACGGGTTCCCGCACTTCCGCCGTCGGCTCCGCCGCCTCCAGCCAGCGGCCGTCGCGCCAGAGTCTGAGATCCGCCAGATAGCGGCCGCCGGCCTCCACGCTGATCGTGCGCGGCTCGTCCACCTCGATCCAGTAAGACCGGCGCTGGTAGTCGCGAAGCTCCGTCTCCACCAGGCGCTGTTCCGGCAGCCGGGGCAGGTCCTCGCCGTTTTGCTCGCGAAAAGGGCGTGCGGTGAGCTCGATATCGCCGCTACCGTCGTCCTGGCCATGTAGGACGACCTTCGCCTCGCCACGGTCGAGAAAGCGGTCGGTCCGTCCAGGGCGTATGGGGCCGGGGCCTGCCATGCGGCCGACGAGCTGCACACGCACGGGCTGTTCCCCGGTTGCCTCGAAGGCATACCTGCCGAAGCCGTCGAGCTCGACCACCTGCTCGATTCTGGGCGCGTGGGGGTAGCTCCGGCTGACCGGCTGGTCGTCCAGGGGCAGGGTGGTTGGCTCGGCGGGCGCCACCGTGGGCAGTGCCAGCAATGCAGCCACGACAAACCCGGCCGTACGCTTGAGTCTGCCGCGGGCGGTGTGACTTCGGCCCGGCGTTCCGAACCGGACATCCTGCCGGGGCGGTCGCCCGGTTTGCATACGATCTGCCACCCCCACTCCTACGTCCCTTGTATCGGTGTGTTTTCGTTGTGCCCGGGCGCCGAATATACACCACCTGGCCAGGGATCAGGAGGTCGGGGGTTACTAATCCGATCATATTGGTAATGCCACGTGTCAGAGCGCTTGTGCGATTCGGCTGCTAGGCGCGCGAGCGAAGGCGTGGCAAGGCTCACGTCGAGTGAGCGCAACGCCGCAGCCGGGCCGCACAAGCGCTCCCTTCGGGCGAGGCTGTCGGGCGCTCTCGCGGCGTTGCTCGTCGCTCATGTAGCAGCTTGCTACACCACGCTCCTCGCGCCTTGCGAGAACGCCCGACAGCCTCGCTGACATGTGGCATGACCTATGATCGGATTAGTAATTGCGCCCGGGCACGTCCACGGCGTACGCGATAGCGTCGTGCGGGGGCAATCCGCAGATAACGGGAAGCGTTCAGCGTTTCCGTAAGCCGGGGTGTCGAAGCGGGCCAGTCCGGGGTGGTGGATACGCTGCACCTGGCCCGTAATTAAATTACATATTAGCGCCCGAATCTCACTGGCCGATCGCGTCCGATTCTTTACATGTCAGATCCTAACTTGATGATTTAATGACGATGATCGTGCGAAGAGATGGTTCCCGGCATTGATCCTGTCGCAAAAATGTAATAGAGCTACTCAAATGCCGGCGCGGTGCCGGCGGTCTCGTCCGACCGGCGAGTTTCCCTAACGAAGAACGACGATAGATAGCTGAGGGGGCATGAGAGTGTTGGCACGGCTCATTGGAAGCCTGGTCGCCTTTGCGCTGGGTGGGGCGTCCGTGTGCGCCTACGGCGGGTATACGGGCGGTGAGGTTCGTGTTGTCGTCTATACGGCCATGGAGGGCGACATGTCCGACGCCGAGGGGCCGGGAGCCGTGGTGGCCGCCGAATTGGCGGCCGCAGACGCCCGGGGTCGCGTCGGCTCCGTGCCCGTCAAGGTAGCGGGGAAAGACCACGGCGGCGACGCGGTGCGTGCGCGGCGGGGCGTCGACCAGCTGCTGGCCGACGGTGCCGACCTGGTGGTCGGGTTGGCGGGTCGCGATGTCGCCGAGGCAGTGCAAACGGCGGTCGCGGGGAAAGCGGTCACCGTTGCCACCGGCGCCGTCACGGACCGGCTGACCGGTGCGGGCTGTACCCCCACTGCGTTTCACTGGGTGCCGGATCTCTACGTGTTGACCCAGGTTACCCGTGCAGAGCTGCGGAATCAGCGGGGGAGCCGGACGATTTTCATATTTGGTGCGGGGCGCCGGGAAGCGATCCGCAACACCTACGAGCACGGCATGATGCAGAGCGGGCAGGATGTCACCGGCCAGGTGTTCGTGACCGACATCCGCGCGTTGGGGCTTTATGCCGGCAGTGGAATGCGGCTCATCTCGCCGTTCTACTGGAAGTCCACGCCGCGGACACGGCAATGGGCGAAGCGCTTTTACGCTCGCCACGGGGCGATGCCCACTTACGATCAGGCAGCCGTGTACTCGGCGGTCAAGCACTACCTCGAGGCAGCCGCGGCCGTGGGCTCCGACCGGCCCGCGGAGGTGGCGACCGCCATGCGCCGGGCGCCCGTGGACGACATGTACGCGCCTGACGGGACGCTGCGGGCGGATGGCCAACTGGTGCAGGATCTGCAGCTCATGGAAGTGAAACGGCCCGGTGAGTCGGAGGGCGCGTGGGACTACTTTCGGCGCGTTCGCACACTCGATGGAAAGGCCGTCTACCAGCCGCTCGCCGAAAGCAGTTGCGCCGGCGCTGACTAAAGGCTAGTAGGCGTCACGAAGCTTGTATTTCATCACCTTTCCAGTTGGGGTCCGGGGCAGAGCGTCGACGAACCGGATCTCTCGGGGAATCTTGTAACGAGCCAGGAGGGGCTCGCACTGCCGTCGAAGCGTTTCCGGATCCGGCCGGCCGCTCTGGGTGGGCACGGCATAGGCGACGACGGTCTGCCCCCACTCGGGATCGGGGCGGCCGATCACGGCGGCTTCGCGGATGCCGGGTAATTCGGCGAGGACGTTTTCCACTTCCCGGGAATAGACGTTCTCGCCGCCGGTGATGATCATGTCCCGGAGCCGATCGACGATGAACAGGTAACCGTCGTCGTCCACGCGGACGAGGTCCCCCGTGCGGTACCACTCGCCGTGAAAGGCATTCGCGGTACTCTCCGGGTCGCGATAGTAGCCCTGCATGATGGACTGACAACGCATCCAGATTTCCCCGACCTCGCCCGGGCCGGCCTCGCGGGCGTCGTTCTTCATGACCGCGAGATCGCAGCCGCTCACCGGCCAGCGGCCAATGGAGCCGGCTTTCGCTATCTGCTCATCCGGGCGCAGTGCGGTTCCGGTCGGGCCGGTCTCGGTCATTCCGAAAACCTGGTAGAAACGATCGCTGCGGTAGCGCTGTATCAGGGTCCGGGCCATGGTCTCGTCGATCGGGCCGCCGCCGTAGAGCCACGCGCGGATACTGGAGAGATCATACGTGTCGAAGTCCGGCACCTTCTGCAATGGCATCGAATAAGCCACCGGCGGGCCGAAGAACAGGGTGCAGCGCTGCGCCTGGACCGTCTCCAGGAAGTGCTGCGGATGGTACTCCGGCAGCAGCACCACAGCGGCCCCGAGGTAGTGGCTGGCGACGAGCTGGTTGTTCAGGGGGAAGCTGTGCCACACCGGCATGGCCAGGAGTACGCGATCGTCGGGGCTCAGGCCGTAGACCAGGCTCGACGCAATGCCGGCGAGCAGAACATTGGCATGGGAGTGCATGCAGGCTTTCGGCTTGCCCGTGGTCCCGGATGTGTAGAGCAGCTCCGCCAGGTCGGTGTCCGTGCAGGCGACGGGTTCGGGGGCGTCATCGACGCCGGTCGCTGGCGGGGCAGCCGGCGGGTCGGCCGGGGCGTCGCTCCGGGTGAGGCTGAACACGGGTAGCGCCGTGTCGCGGTTGGCGTCTTCCCGGTAGACGTCGTGGTCCACCAGCAGGAGCCGACTCTCGCTGTGCGCGAGAATGTAGGCGGTTTCCGCCGGGGCGAGCTTGTGGTTGATCGGCACCGCCACGGCGCCGGCCCGCAGGGCGGCGTAGTAGTTGACGATCCAGGCGAGGGTGTTGCGCCCCTGCAGGGCGATCTTGTCGCCTTTGCCGATGCCTTGCGCCTGCAACCATGCCGTCGCCGCTCGCACGTACGCCTCGAGCTCGCCGTAGGCGATGTGACGTTCGCCGTCGATGATGGCGGGCTGGTCGCCGAATTTCCGGGCGGCGCTCTCCAGCGCCTGGTTGATCGTCCACATGCCGCTTTCCTCCCCACCGGCACTGCTCCGGGACTCTCGGGCATCGATTATGGATGAATTCGACCGAACGCGAGGGCATCCAGCGTCGCGCTTTGCGCGTTGGGGAATGGGGCATCCACCAGACCGTCCCCGGCGAAGATCTCTGCGGCGGCGAATCCGGCGCGGTCGCCGTGAGTGTCGAAACGCCATTCCGCGAACTCGGCGAGCAGCAGGGCCTGGTAGGTTTTCGCCATGCCCCAGGCGATACGCCGGGCCCCGGCTTCCACGGGATCGTTGATCAGCGGCATGAGCGTGTCCAGCGCGCCTTCCAGGCGGTGTCGTACGCCCGCGGTTGCCTCGTGGCGTAGCCGGCCCATGCGCCGCGCGATCTCGTCGGCGAAGGCTTCGCCACCGTTGCCGGCGGCCAGCGCCCGCAGCACGTCATGGGCGAGCACGGACGTGGTGCCTTCCCAGATGCAGTGAACGTGCAGATTCCGGAAGATGCGCGGTATGCCGGTGTCCTCCAGGTAACCGGCACCACCGAAGCTCTCCAGGAGTTCACTCGCCGCCGTGACGGACTGCCTGGCACAGGCGAGCTTGTTCAGCGGTGCCAGCAGGCGGGCGAGCTCGCCGTCCCCGCCGTGCTCCATGCGCCCCTGGTGGCAGGCGGTTTCGAGGTTGAGCATCAGCATCGCGTCGTATTGTGCCGCGATGCGGGCGAGCCAGCGCCGATGGACGGCGTTCTGCGCCAGGGGGCGGCCGAATGCCACCCGCTTGTGGGCGTAGTCGCGAGCGAGCGCCAGCAGATGGCCGACGCCGGCTGGACCGCCGATCGCCGCCCAGAAGCGGGCGATGTTGAGCAGCCCGGTGAGCTTGCGTACGCCATCGCCCAGTGCCCCCACCGGCAGGGCCCGGGCACCGACCAGGTCCACCTCGGCGGTGGGTAGCGCCCGCGTGCCAAGCTTGTCCTTGAGCCGGCGGACCTGGATGCCGTTCCAGTCGCCCTGGGCGTCGCGCAGCTCGATGAGGAACAACGACAGCCCGCGATTGCCGCTTTCGGCGCCGTCGGGCCGGGCCAGCGCCAGTGCCATGTCGGAGGTCGCCGCGGATGTGAACCACTTGGTGCCGTGCAACGACCAGCTACCGTCCGCGTTGATGTATGCGGCGGTAGCCGTGGCGCTGACATCGGAGCCGCCGGTCTTCTCCGTCATCCATTGCCCGGATGTCCACGCGTTCTCCCGGGCGGTGAGTCTCGGCACGTAGCGGTCGGCGAGGGCCGGGTCGTGCTCGCGGAGCAGGCTGATGGCGCCGTCGGTCATCACCAGAGGGCAGTCGGCCACCGCGCTCGCCGGATCGTACAGGTGAATCAGGCCCGCCTGTACCAGCCGGGAGTGCTCGCCATAGGGGGCCTCGTGGGGCAGGGCGACCAGGCCCTCGCGCTGACCGATGGCAACCAGCTCCTGCCAGCTCGCGTCCACGTCGATGCGGTCGATGCGTCGACCCCAGGCGTCGTAGGGCGTGTGCTGCGGCTGCCGCGCCTCGGCTTCTGCCGCCAGCGGGTGCATGGTCTCGTCGGCGAGCCGGCCCATTCGCTCGAGAGCGGGCTTCGCCTGTTCGAACATGTCATCCGGCAGGCGCCAGGCGAGTGCCAGCCGCAGCGAGGGATCGGTACGGAAGCGGTTGCCGGCAACCGGTGGGGGTTGCACGAAGTCAGTCACGGCGGGTCTCCTTCTGTTCTCTACCCGCGGGCGCTTCGCCGGGCGCCGGACCGAGTGCCTGGACACAGAATTGGCCGACCCCCTGTATCAGCGCGTGCTCGCGCTCCGGCGCCGGGGCCTCGCTCAGAGGGCCGACGAGTGTTTCGGCGATGCCGCCGACCATGGCGGTGGCGAGCAGCGCCGCGTCCTGGGTGAGGAGCTCGCCATCGCGGATGCCGTCCTCGATGACGCCGGTGAAGATGTCCCGGTAGGGCACGCGGAAGTGCAGGCGCTCGGCCTCGATGGTCGAGTCCACCGGCTCCGCCAGCAGTGCATACGCGAGCTGTCGGCCCTTGAGGGCGCGCTGGGCGAAGGTTTCGGCGATGCGGCGCACCCGCTCGCGTGCCGGGCCGGACGTCGCGGCTGCTCTGGCGCAGGCATCGATCTCCCGTTGGGCGGCCCGCTTGAAGACTTCGTCGAACAGCTCCGATTTGGATTTGAAATAGCGGTAGATGAGACCGGTGGAGATCCCGGCCCTTTCCGCGATGGCGGGCATGCCCGTGGCGCCGTAGCCGCCTTCGGCCACGAGCGCTTCCGCGGCGTCCACGATGCGTTCCCGGGTTTGCGCCATGCGCGCTGCGATTTTCGGAGTACGTCGATAAGCCATGATAAAGAGTGAAACATCATTCAATACTTGTTGCAACGGATTCGGCGGTCGACTAGCCTTGGCTTTGCGCGGACGTGCGTGAATGAGGAGGAGAGCGGCACGGGCTCCGCGACGGCGGGGCGGGCCACCGTATCGTCGCCGCTGCGATGTGACGCCTCCAGCGCAACGGTTCTGCGACGTATCAGGAAGCCGGCCCGCAAGCCAGGAGGCGATCAATGCGGCACGAAAAGCAAGTCGAGACCCTGAACAAGCTACTGGCACTGCGCGAGCAGGGCCGTGACGAGGAAATGCTGGGGGAAGTCGTTCACATCCCCGTGCGCAACTACACGGACCCGGATATCTTCGAGCGCGAGATGGCGACGGCGTTCAGCGATTACCCCATGATCGCGGGGCATGCGTCGAGCGTGCGGGAGCCGGGCTCGTACCTGCTCAGCGACTGGGACAGGTTCCCGTATGTCGTCGTCCGCGACCGCGACGGCACCCTGAGGGCGTTTCTCAACGTGTGCCGTCATCGCGGGGCGCGGCTGGTCTCGGGGGAGGAGGATCGGCTCAAGGCATTCGTCTGCCCGTACCACGGGTGGGCCTATGGTCTCGACGGGTCGCTCAGGTCGGTGCCGAAATCCTATGCCTTCCCCGGTCTCGACCGGTGCAAGTACAGCCTCCAGGAGCTGCCCGTCACCGAGCGCATGGGGCTCGTCTGGGTTCACCCGACGTCCGGTGCGACCATCGACCTCGACTCGCACCTCGGTGCGATCGGAGATGACATCGAGCACTTCGCCATCGGCGATCTCGTGCGCTACTGCAAGACCTCCGTGACCAGGAACGCGAATTGGAAGCTGCTGCTGAAGACCTACCTGGAGGGCTATCACGTCCCCCATCTCCACCGCACGACCCTCGCGGCGAACTTCAAGAAGGGCGTCATCGCCCACTACGAACATGGCCCGCATATCCGAATGGCTGCCGCGCGCACGAACATTCTCGACGTTCTGGACGTGGCGCCGGAGTCCTGGCGGATTCTCGATTATGCGTCCGTCTACTATCTGCTCTTCCCGAACGCGTTCTTCATCATGCACCCCGATTACGTGTCCATTAACGCGTTCTACCCGGTAGCACCGGATCGCACGATCTGGACCCACGAAATGCTCTACCGGGAATCGCAGTTCCAGGGCGAGCGGGGGCAGGCAGCGCTGGCCAAGCGCTTCAAGTTCACCAACGACGTGGTTTTCGACCAGGAGGACTTCGCGATCGCCGAGCGCGTCCAGGAGGGGCTGCGCTACGGCCCGAACGAATACCACACCCTGGGCACCGAGGAGGGGCTGATCGGTATTTTCCAGCAGAGTATCGATTCGCTGATCTATCCGGAGCGCGCTTACCAATCCGCTCGAGGATAGCTCGAAGACCCGGTGACAGACGATGGCAGCGCCCGGGCGCTGCCATGTCGCCGAACGGTGGTGAGCGTCAGTCGGACGCCGGCACGACAGTTCCCTGGGCGATCGCGCACAGGCTTTCCTCGCCGTCGCGCACCGCATAGACCTCGCACTGGCAGACGGCCTGGCGTTTGCCGATGTTCGCCGCGTGGGCGCGCGCGACCAGATGCGAACCGATCGCCGGCCTGAGGTAATTGATCTTGAACTCCGAGGTGAGGGCGTTGCCGCCCAGTCCCAGGCCGCCGGCAAAGGTGATGGTGTTGTCCGCGAGATAGCTGATGACGCCACCGTGGACGAAGCCGTGCTGCTGCTTCAGCTCGGCGACGATGGGGACGCTGATCTCGGCGCTGCCCGGTCCGGTGTTCGTGAGCTCGGCACCGATGAGCTGACTGAAGGGCTGGGATTCGATGATTCCGTGCGCGAAGGCTGTCAGGTCGTCCACTGTACGCTCCCTCTCTTGCAGGCCGTCCGTGGGCCGTTCGTCGGTCATGAGGTCGAGCCATGATAAAAGGAGTGAAGCAGGTTTCACTCTTTGTCGCAATACGCCGCATCGTTCGCCAGTGCCAGGAGCACGTCCGCGTGGCAGGGGGCGTCCAGCGGGCACCAGCACGCGAGGTTGCGGCCGGTGAGCTCATGGAGGTGGCCACGGACTTGGATGAGTGTCCGGCGTTGCGCATCGAGATTGTCCATCCCGTGGCAGAGCTCACCGGCGAGCAGGCGGTGGTAGAGACGAACGCACGCCTCGCGGTCGCCGTGCCGCCCGACGACGAAAGGGTTGCCCCATCGGGTGCTTCGGTCGACTTTCACAGTGTTGGCGGGCATCCGCCAGCCGCGTTGGCGACGAAGCCGCACGCGTGTCGCAGCTCGCATGGTCATCGTTCGCCTCCAGCCATGACGGTCGTGGTGGCTTCCGTCGAAACTGCTCAGATGCGACGTATCGTCGCTCACTCGCACGAGCGTCGAACAGCCGAACGAAGACGGTGGTGAAGAACGGGTGCGTTGCCGCGCAGCGTAGGGGGGAGTGACATGATTGTCCGCGTGCCGTGGCACGCCCGCCGGATGTCAGCGGCGAGCGGTGCCATCTCGACCCAAGCGCGGCCCGGCGATCAAACGAGGCCGTTCAGGCCGGCGACGATCGCGCCACCCACGCCGATCGTGATGCCCACGGCGACGACGCCGAGCACGATCCCCGCCAGCAACGCCACGCTGTCGCGGGCGACCATGCCCAGGGCGATCAGGAACAGCGCACCCGCCGGGATGAAACCGCTCAACGGGATCGGGGCGAACAGCGCCAGCGAGAACACCAGCAGCAGCAGACCCAGCGGCCGCGTGAACATCGGGTCGAGAAGCCGGCCCTGACGCGGGCGGATGAGCCCTTCGAGAAAGCGGATGACCGGCCGCGCGCGAACGACCGTGGAGCGGAAACGTCGATGGTCCAGCCGCCGGCGGGTAATGAGTTGCGGCAGGCGCACGCAGTCGAGCCCGAGCGCGACCTGCACCGCCAGGCAGATCAGCGGCAGCGCCGTCACCATGTTGGAGCCGATGGGCATCGGCATGAGGTTGAGCATCGCGAACAGCAGCAGGCACCAGCCGAAGGACTGGCTGCCGAGGTTGTCGATCAGCTCGCCGACGGTCATCGAGGCGGTGGGCGTTCTCGGTCGCGCGGCACGCAACAACGTGCGCGCAAGATCGCCCTGTACCGCCGCTCCCGCAGCGTCGTCTCCCATCGGGCCGGATCGCTTGCACTGGCGCGCATCCATCGAGGCTCGTCGTCCCCCTGTCTCGTCCACCGAATCCATACGCATCGCGTTGTCTGGCCGTTCGCTGCCGCGCCCGCCAACAGCCCCGGCGGTGGCATCGACGCCATACATTGCGGTTGGGGCCGGCGGGTGATCAAACCGTGCGCATCAATATGATAACGGGGTTGGTCAACAACGGCCACGGGCATGCCCATTCGGTCCATGGCGACGGCGCGCGCGACCGTCTTGCCGCATGATCGCGCGTAGCGAGACCGTGGCGGCATGTCCGTCGCGGATCGGAAACACTCAGTGGGTGAGCCGGTGGGCGATGCCTCAATCCAGCGTCCAGCGGAAGCGGGCGAGGGCGATGCCCATGGCAGCGAGCACGAACGCCGTCAGGCCAGGCGCGGGGGCGTGGCCAAGGGCACCATCCATCTGTACTTGGACAGCAAGTCGGCGCCTGCTCGCCGCGATTCTCGAACGCGGCCGCGACCGTGGCGAGTTCCGGGCGGACGTCCCCGTCGATCACACGGCGCTGATCATCGACCCGGCGTTGCTGGCGGCGGTCTGGCGGCTCGTGTTCGAGCGCCACGAGCCGCTCGATAGCGACGCCTTCCGCCGCAGCTCATGCTGGACGGGTCGAAGGTGCGGCGCCAATGATCGCTGCAGAATAGCCCGCGGGGCCGCGGTCCACTGCCGTCAGCCGGTGCGGTGCATGCCCCAAGGCAGGTATCAGCGAACGCGGAACCGCACCAGCGTGTCCGTTCCCGACTCCGGTGCCCAGACCTCGCCCTCGCGGCCCAGCATCTGGCGTACCGCGGCATTGGATTCCGGCGAGGGAAACGGCTCGAAGCGTTCGCGCTCAGGGTCGAATCGCAGCACCGCGTTGGCGCCGAAATCGCTCACCCAGACGTGCCCCTGGAAGTCCACGTACACCGCATAGGCGTGTGCATTGTCGCCGGGCAGAGGCCAGCTCCGCCACTCGCGGGAGTCCGGGGCGTAGCGGGAGAGTACGCCGGTATTCCATTCGCTGACCCAGATTCGGCCGTCGGCGTCGGACCACACGCGGCGGGCGCCCTGGTTGGCGTTGGGGGGCTCCAGCACGGTGACCTCGCCGCTGTCGGTGTCCACGTGGCCGACGTAGCTGCCGGCGAGAGAGGCGTAGTAGATCTCGCCGTCCGGTGTGGCGGTGATGCCGTAGGGGCCGCGACCCCTCGGTGCGTCGAAAACGTCCATCTCCCCGCGCGCCGGATCGAGTCGTCCGTAGATGCCTGACTGGCCGGTAAACCAGAGGGTGCCCGAGGCGTCGAATGCCGCCGTGTTGAGGTTGGCGTAGCCAGTGTCTCCGGGTAGTGGGTGGCTGGTGACCTCCAGGGTGTCGGTATCCACCCGGACGATGGCGTTAAGGCCGCCGTCGGTGACCCAGGCGTCGCCGTCCGGGCCGACGATCACGCCGTGGGGGCGGGATCCGTCACCGAGGGCGATATGGCGCGTCTCGCCGGTCGCCGGGTCCAGGCGCCCCAGCGCACCTTGATACTGAGCCGTGTACCAGACTGGACCACCGCCGGGTTGTGGCGCCACATCGTGGGGGTGGGCCCCGTCGGGTACTTCGAACCGGTTGACGGTGACCTTGGCAGCGTCGGCGGTGCCGGGGATCAGCAGCAACGGCAGCAGGGCCAGTAAGCGGATCATTGCGTGCCTCCTCCGCGGGCGACGTAGCGGTGTCGTTAGCGTGCTCGGCGGCGAGCGTCATCCACATGGCGGCATCCCATACCGCGACCACTTCGAATTCGCCATCACCGGCGGGCCGGACGATGGCCGTTCCGGCTTCCGGTGGGCGCCGGCCGGCGGCGAGCATCAGCACGTTGCCGTGGGCGACGATGATCGTGTTCCGACCCGCCGGCGGCCGGGTCGCCAGGCGCGTGCGTGCGCGCCGGCGCAGCGTCTCCCGTCCACCGATGAGATCGGCGGCGAGGGCATTGAGGACGTCCCGGGTGGTTCGTACCGGACCCAGGCCCAGCAGCTCCGCGGTCTGCCGGCTGCGGCAGTATTCGCTGGCGTACACGTCGCCCACCGGAATCGCCAGCCGTCGTATCGCCTCGCCCACCTCGCGGGCCGTCTCCCGGCCGCGCTCGGAGAGCTGGCGCATGCGCGCCGGGTCGCAGCTCGTGATGTTCTCCTCGGTGTGGCGCCCGTCCGGGTTCGACCAGTCCGTCTGCGCGTGGCGGAAGTACAGCACGTAGCCGCCGTCGCGCAGCCGTTCGACGAGCGCCGCCTCGTCCGCTGCGATGGCGGGGGACTCGGTTAGGGCCGTGACGAGCAACGCCACGACCGCGATGATCATCGCGGCCATACCGCGACGCAGGCGAGCGCTGGGATGCAGGATGGCAGGAGACATGCCGGAGCCTCCAACCGGCGGGCGCATCGCAATACCCCTGAGAAGATTAGTAGGTCCGCCACGCCCGTGCCGCAAGCGTGTGCGACCCGCGGTGGCACGCCCGCCTAGTCGGTCACGACTCTGACAACGCCGGCGGACAGGCGCTATCCTCATGGCCAACGAACCGACCAATGCATTCCCTGGAGGCGATGATGGACGAGCAGACCCGCACCGAGCTCGAAGCCGCGGCGTTCCGCCGACTGGTGGATCACCTGCGCGAGCGTACCGACGTGCAGAACATCGATCTCATGAACCTGGCCGGCTTCTGCCGCAACTGCCTGTCCAAGTGGTACCTGGCCGCAGCGGAGGAGCGCGGCGTGGAGCTGGATTACGAGGGCGCGCGGGAGATCGTTTACGGCATGCCGTACGCCGAGTGGAAGGCGCGTTACCAGACGGAAGCCTCCGCCGAGCAGAAGGCAAAGCTACAGGATTCTCACAACCACTGATTACGGGCCGGCGGCAGGACGTCTCTGCGCGAGCGGCTGATCCAGTGGTCGAGCAGGCGTCCGGGCCGGTCAATGACCGGCCCGGAGCGGGGACGCTCAGAGGTTGTTGGCGTGGAGCTCGAAGCGGGAGACGTTGCCGGCGAGCTCCGAGGTGCTCACGGCCGGCTTCTCCGGCGGCATCGCCGACGGCCAGGCCTCGAGAATGCGATCCACGTCGGCCAGCAGGGTCTCGTAGGTATCCGCGTCCGCCGCTTTCAGCACGTCGGCGTGATCCTCGAGCAGCTTGCGGGTGACGTGGGCGAACCCGCGGCCGTCGTGATACTCGACGACATTGACGAATTCGCCGTCGGAGATCGCCTCTTCATATTCATGCGCGGCCTTGCGCAGCACCCCTAGCGCGACGTCCGCGATGAAGTCCGGATCTTCCCGCAGGCTCGGGTCCAGGCTGGCGATTGCCCGGTCGATGGCGCTCTGGGCCTCCTGGTAGGCGGGCTCCAGCGCCGACCAGTCGGGCTGGCTGCCGGCTTCCTCCGCCAGGTGTTCCAGCGCGTCGTGAATGCCGGTCACGCCCCGCTCCTCGAGCGCATCCTCCACCGAGTCGAAGTGTTCGGCGTAGGGGTGACCCATGTGGGCGGAGCCGATCTCGGTATTGCCGCTGGTGTAGAGCTCCTCGGCGACCCACAGGTGGCCCTTCATGAACAGCAGGGTGGCGTAATAGACGCCGGGGCTGTTAACCGCGGCCGGGGCAGAGGCGCTGCCTTCACCGCCCTCACCACCTTCGCCGCCGCCGAGATGGCTCAAAGCGCCGGCTTCGCCGCCTTCACCACCCTCTCCGCCGTGGCCGGCTTCACCGCCTTCACCACCGTGGCTGGCTTCACCGCCTTCGCCACCGTGACTGGTTTCCCCGCCCTCACTGCCTTCACCGCCATGGGCGAGGAGCTGGGTGCTCGTCGCGGTGGTAACGGGCTGGAATGGGTCGCTCGCATCCGCTGCTGCTGTCTGGCCGGTACCGACGAGGACGCACGCGCCGATGCCGACCCAGAGTTTCATGCGAGTTGCCATGAGCATCTCTCCTGTATTCGGTATTGTTGGCGGATTGCCGTAACTCACGAACTCTAGGCAATGTCCATGACAAAATGCAAGTGATTCGCATTGGTTTTCATGATAACTTTCTGCGCGCTTGCAACGTGGTGTAGGGAGGAGGGCGAACAGCCGTGATTCTGTGTGTAGCCGACGTACTCGACAAAGAGCAGCTCGAATACATGCGCGAGCGTCTCAGCCAGGTGGATTTTCGTGATGGCCGCGAAACCGCCGGCTGGCACGCGCGAACGGTCAAGCGCAATACCCAGGCCGATGGCAGCAGCGACGTCGTCGCCCGCCTGCGCGAGAAAGCGAACGCCGCCATCGAGGGCAACCCCCTGTTTCAGCTCGCCGTTCGGCCCAAGGTCGTGAAACCGGTGATGTTCAGCCGTTACGAGCCCGGCATGGAGTACGGCAACCATGTCGACGACGGCATCATGGGTGGCCGCGGCGGCGTCATTCGCACCGACGTCTCGTTCACCCTGTTCCTCTCCGACCCGGACAGCTACGACGGCGGCGAGCTCGTCACCGACACCACTGCCGGCGAACAGAGCTACAAGCTGCCCGCGGGGTCCATGGTCATCTATCCCTCGTCCACACTGCATCGCGTCGAGCCGGTTACCCGCGGCGAACGCCTGGCCGCGGTGGGCTGGGCCCAGAGCCTGGTACGCGACCCGGCCCAGCGCGAGATCCTCTTCGACCTGGACACCGCCCGCCGGCAGATCTTCCAGAACGAGGGCAAGACCCACGAATTCGACCTGATGACCAAATCCGTGGCGAACCTGCTGCGGATCTGGGCGGAGTTGTAGCGAAGGGTGGTTCCGCGGGGCGCGTTTCGGGTGTCAGGTCCCGCGGATCGCAGCCCATGGCCCGTTGCAGCACGGGCGACTTAACGGCTGGTACGCGGTCTTCGTGCTTGATGGTTCTCGGCTTGAGGCTGCCTGCAGCTGGGCGCCGATGAGTATTTCGAGCCTGCGGGATGACCGGTTCACGGTGGAGGTGCATGTCACTTGGTCATGATCACCGGGTGGTCCCGTAGGTCGGCTGCTCTCGGCAGCCGACATGGCTGCGTGCGCCGGCATGTCGGCCAGCGCTTCGCGCTCGCCGCCCTACGACTCGCCCGTTGCAGCTCGGGCGACTTACGGCCGGTACTCCGTTTGGGCACCTTTAACTTGCCGCTTGCCACTCGCTCCGCGAAACTCGATCCCCGAAACGGCACAACACGGATGCACCCTCATGACGCTTCGCCTCGCCACCCCAGCGGACCTGCCGCGCATCGTCGAGATCTACAATTCCACCATCGCCGCCCGCCGCGCGACGGCGGACCTGGAGCCGGTCACCGTCGACGAGCGCCGCCCGTGGTTCGAGGCGCACGACCCGTTGTCGCGCCCCCTGTACGTTCATGAGTGCGAAGGGCGGGTGGTGGCATGGGTGAGCTTCGAATCCTTCTATGGCCGGCCGGCGTATCGCCACACCGCGGAGGTCAGCGTCTACGTGGACGGCGAGTACCGCGCCCGGGGTCTTGGCAGGACGTTGCTGACCGACGCACTCAGAAAAGCGCCGGCGCTGGGCATACGGACCCTGGTCGGCTACGTCTTCGCCCACAACGAGCCGAGCCTGCGTTTGCTGCGAAGCCTTGGGTTCAGCGAATGGGGGCGCCTGCCCGACATCGCCGAGATGGACGGGGAGGAATACAGCCTCTGCATCCTGGGAATGCGGCTTATGGACGCGTCGTCACCGGCCTGAGGGATCATGACCCGTCAAGGCCGGTGAGTCACATCGAGCGCTCGCCTTTTGGGCGTGTCGCCACGCTCAATCGGATGCGGCTTGCGCCTTCAGCCACTCCAGCAGCCGTTCACGGCGGGGTTCTCCGGTGAACGCCGCCGCACGGGCTGCCGCCAGTGTCCTGGCGCTCCAGTCGTCGTCACCGGCGAGGAGGTCGTCCAGCGTGCCCCACCAGAGCAGGGTGAAGTAGCCGGCCACCGCCTCGTTGTAGGTGGCCCGCACCGCTGGCACCGGGCCGGCCACGGCCAGCGGGGTCAGGGCGCGCTCCAGCTCCGGCTTCAGCGCGAGCAGGTCGGCGCCGGCGAGCCCCCAGCGTTGCGGTTCCATACGCACTAGGTACTGCTGCAGCTCCGGGTAGTTGCGGAACCACTGCACCACCTCGCGCGTGCCGTCGCTCGTGACCGCGCCCACCGGGTAGCGTCGCGGGTCCCGGCGGCGGGTGAGCTTCTCGATGTCCTCGAAGGCTTTGCCTTCCCAGCCATGCATGGGCGTTGAATCCGGTAGCGGGTGACCGCATTATCCTGCCCCACGTCGACGGACATGTCAGGGATGCCCATGCATCAGAACGAGTTGACCGTGCGAACACCCGGGCGGGGAACGACGGAGATCACCGCCGAGGTCGCCGACGCCGTCCGCGGCAGCGGCGTCTCGGCCGGCCTGTGCCACGTGTTCATCCGGCACACCAGCGCCTCGCTCATCATCTGCGAGAACGCGGACCCGAGTGTGCGCGAGGATCTGGAAACCGTTGCGGCCAGGCTCTTCCCGGACGGCGATCCCGCTTACGTCCACGATGCCGAAGGACCCGACGATATGCCCGCCCACCTGCGCACGGTGTTCACCAATACCGGCCTGACAGTGCCGGTGCGCGACGGCCGGCTGGCACTCGGCACCTGGCAGGGCATCTACCTGTGGGAGCACCGCACCAGCCCCCATCGCCGCAGCGTGGTGGTGACGGTGATCGGTTGAATGTCATTGATCCAGGTTCCAGGTCTGCGGTAGCAGCTGTGGTATCCTTCGCGGCTGCTTCGGGCATCGAATTCGAGAGCAACGCACCATGGCGACCCAGCGCATCTACCGCGTCATCTTCCACAACCAGGGCAAGGTGTACGAAGTCTACGCCCACAGCGTGGCCGACGGCGGCATGCTCGGCTTCGTACAGATCGAGGAGCTCACCTTCGGCGAGCGCAGCCAGGTGGTCGTGGACCCCGCCGAGGAGAAGCTCAAGGACGAATTCAGCGGCGTCAAGCGCAGCTACATCCCCATGCACTCCATCATTCGCATCGACGAGGTGGAGAAAGAGGGCACCGCCAAGATTTCCGACGCCGAGGGCAAAGTGACCCAGTTTCCGGGCATGCCCTACTACGGCCCGGGCGGCCCCAAGCGCGGCGATTGATCTCGCGGCGCATCTCGTTTAACCTCTCACGCCTCGTTGGTTGGCCCGACGAGCACACACAACCCGGAGAGGTGTCCGAGCGGTCGAAGGAGCACGCCTGGAAAGCGTGTGTACCTACTGGGTACCGAGGGTTCGAATCCCTCCCTCTCCGCCAGATCTCCGAAGGCCCGCCATCGCGCGGGCCTTCGTCGTTTTGGGCCCGGTGACCTGCACATGGTGCGGAGCAGTGTCGGGCCTGTCCCCCTGGCACGCTTTGACACGGTTCAATGACGGTTTTCGACCAAATCGGTCGGCACGCTGCGATTGATCGCTGTTTGGCGCATACTTGCGTGTAAGACCTTAGTTCTCCAGTCGTTTGGTTAGTCCTCGCACTAACCCGCTCATGCTTACCCGGCGAGCGCCGCCGGGCTATAGCGATAGCCCGGCCCTATCGTTGAATCCGGTACGTTCAATTAGCTGAGTGGCGTGCGCGGGGCTATGTTCCATGGAAGGGTGCAGTGTCGGCATGCAAGAGCGCCGGCTGCAGGAACGGATACCTCACCGACGACGGCTACAACGCCAGTGTGCAACCCGCTTGCCCCACCCAACATGCACAAGCCTAAGGAGGAGGGACCCACACAGTACGGGTCGGTTTATCGACAACGCAGCATAGGCGGAGAGAGCGATGAGCGCACAAGATCTCGGGGCCGCGGGCAAGTGTCCGTTCATGCACGGGGCCCAAACACGAATGGGTGGTGAAGGTCCGACGAACTATGACTGGTGGCCCAACCAGTTGAACCTCAGGATTCTGCACCAGCACTCAGTTGTGTCCAATCCCATGGGCGAAGCGTTCGACTACAGGGAAGCGCTCAAGCAGCTCGACGTGAACGCCCTCAAGCAGGACCTGTATGCCCTGATGAAAGAGTCCCAGGACTGGTGGCCGGCGGACTACGGTCACTACGGGCCACTGTTCATCCGGATGTCCTGGCACGCTGCGGGTACCTACCGCATCGGCGACGGCCGCGGCGGCGGAGGAACGGGCTCGCAGCGTTTCGCACCGACCAACAGTTGGCCGGACAACGCCAGTCTCGACAAGGCGCGCCGACTGCTGTGGCCGATCAAGCAGAAGTACGGCGACAAGATCTCCTGGGCCGACCTGATCATCCTGGCCGGCAACTGCGCCCTGGAGGACATGGGCTTCAAGACCTTCGGCTTCGGCTTTGGCCGTGAGGACATCTGGGAGCCCGAGGAGGACGTCTACTGGGGCCCCGAGCAGGAGTGGCTGGACGACGAGCGCTACAGCGGCGAGCGCGAGCTCCAGCAGCCACTCGCCAACGTGCAGATGGGTCTGATCTACGTGAACCCGGAAGGGCCGAACGGCAACCCGGACCCGTATGCCGCCGCCAAGGACATTCGCGACACCTTCGGGCGGATGGCGATGAACGACTATGAGACAGTCGCACTCATCGCCGGCGGGCATACATTCGGCAAGTGTCACGGCGCTGTCGAGGCGTCGCATGTCGGTCCGGAACCCGAGGCGGCGCCGCTGCAGGAGCAGGGCCTCGGCTGGCGGAACAGCGCCGGCACCGGCATGGGCGAGTACACGATCACCAGCGGCATCGAAGGCGCGTGGACGCACACACCGACACAGTGGGATCACAGCTACCTGAACCTCCTGTTCGGCTACGAGTGGGAGCTGACACACAGCCCCGCCGGTGCGAATCAGTGGACTCCGAAGAATGTCGCGGACAAGGACATGGTGCGCGATGCTCACGACCCGTCGAAAAAGCATCCACCGATGATGCTCACGACGGATCTCTCGCTTAAAGTGGATCCGAGCTACGGGCCGATTACGAAGCATTTTCACGAGAACCCGGACGAGTTGGCGGATGCGTTCGCCCGGGCGTGGTTCAAGCTGATCCACCGCGATATGGGCCCCAAGTCGCGGTATCTCGGCCCGGAAGTCCCGGACGAGGACCTGATCTGGCAGGACCCGGTCCCCGACGTCGATCACGAGCTGATCGATGACAAGGACATCGCGGCCCTGAAGGAAAAGATTCTCGCCTCCGGGCTGTCGATCCCCGAGCTGGTCTCGACCGCCTGGGGCTCGGCATCGACTTTCCGTGGCTCCGACAAGCGCGGTGGTGCCAACGGGGCGCGCATCCGTCTCGCACCGCAGAAGGACTGGGCGGTCAACGAGCCACAGCGGCTGGCGAAGGTGCTCCAAACCCTGGAGGGCATCCAGGCGGCGTTCAACGACGCGCAGTCCGGCAATAAGCGGGTGTCCCTCGCCGACCTGATCGTCCTCGGTGGCAACGCCGCCGTCGAGCAGGCCGCCAGGAAGGCGGGGCACGACCTGGATATCCCCTTCTACCCGGGGCGCACCGATGCGTCGCAGGAGTGGACCGACGAGGAGGCCATGGAAGTACTCGAGCCGATCGCCGAGGGATTCCGTAACTACCTCAAGACCCGCTTCACCATGCGCCCGGAGGAGATGCTGCTCGATCGGGCACAACTGCTGACGCTGACGGCACCCGAGATGACGGTGCTCATTGGTGGCATGCGCGTGCTGAACACCAACGTCGGTGGCTTCCAGCACGGCGTCTTCACCAACCGGCCCGAGACGCTCACGAACGACTTCTTCGTGAACCTCGTCGACATGGGCACGAAGTGGGAGCCAACGTCGGACGAGGAAGAGGAATTCGAGCTCCGCGATCGCAGGACGGACGAGCTGAAGTGGACCGGCACGCGTGTCGACCTCGTCTTGGGCTCGAACTCCCAACTGCGTGCAATCTCGGAGGTCTATGCACAGGACGACGCGCAGGAGAAGTTCGTGCGTGACTTCGCGGCCGCGTGGAACAAGGTGATGAACGCGGACCGCTTCGACCTCTCCTGATCCAGGTCGAGCGACACCTGGACACGGCCGCCATCTGGCCCGCGTCCAGGTGTCAGGTTCGAGCCTGTCCTCGACCAGCGTTCGGATCAGTACCGCTGTGGCGGACAGCTGAGTTCAAAGCCGACATTGACGCCCAGTGGACCTAAGCCCCTATCTGCGCCAGCATTATTCCCACGAGCCCGAACTGCCGGCACGATATTGGAGTGTAAGCGCCGTTAAATCGACGCTCTTGCCTCAGTCGTATTGGGCGACTTTTTTCGAAGCGGGTAACCCGGCATTCCA
>NZ_JBNAZM010000049.1:0-34506 GCF_051195215.1 Arhodomonas sp. AD133
ATCTCGGCCGCCGCGGCGTGGACAATCTCGAGCAAATGAAGCGCATCGCGCTCAGTACGCTCAGGCGTATTCAGAAACTGCCCCAATTGGTGCAATCGTTCTTCCATCACCCAGCTTGTCGATACACGATTGCACATGACATTACTTTCTAAAGGATTAGCATAACACCCTACCATCGGGTGAGGTTCCAACTAGCCTGACAGTCGGGGCGGCCCCGGCCGTCCGCCGATCGGGCTGAAGGGGATGCCATGAATGTACATCCTCAGCAGTGTTTTGGCCTCCCCGACGAAAGCATCGAAGATGCGATCTGCTATGTCCGGCCTCGATGAAACCAACCGCACCGCAAATGGGCATCATATCATAATATTTCTATTACGGCCGGCAACTTAACGAAATCAATCACGCCTTTGAATGGACGCATGAACAGCTAACCAACAGTCGACACTATTCACGTAAACCTCAACCGCGAGCGGCACTTGAGTAAAAAAACCACCAACATTTAACAGTTGATCACCACCTGCAAAGAGACTGAAGTTGCCCCTTCCTATCCCACCCTCCTGCTCACCAAAAACACCGAAAAACTTAACCTCAGCGTGAAGCACCCCATTCATATCTCCTTCGTAATTAAAATTATGCGCACCACCAGCCAGCTCTTGTTCAGAAACCAAAATTTCTTGACCTACTGTATGAGCGTAACCATCGCCGTAAAACCTGCTCGCAGTGAGATACACTTCGATCATTTCATGGCTCCATCAAATTTGGTCCAATCAGATACGGCTCCACCTCTATGGCAGACCCTGCGGGGCATTGACGTACCCATTGAGACCCCATGTATTGATAAAATTCCTCACCATCTATTGCAACAAACCAACTTACGTCTCGCCCTTTGTTTCCACCGTAAAAAATCGATTTAAGGTCTCTCTGTGTATAGTCGTCGCTCCATGGATAAATATCCGTAGCATACGCTCCCGCGGGATATGTACGGCCTCCTCCCAGGCGCCCTTTATATGGATTTGAACAGTACATCGTGCTAGTGCCAAGTATCTCCATCACAGCTCCCCGATCAGAATAGTGATACAACACAGTTCCTCTGCGTCGTGACGTTTCTCTCAATACTTTATTCTTAAGCTCCGAACGTGCTTCTTTCTTGCCCCTCTCCTTTGTTGCCAGATAACCACCAATGTGCGCAACAGCGGCAGTCCCCACTGCCAACATTAGCCGTTTAAAGGTCGTTCTCAACGCATATTGCCCAATGCTAGGCAATGCGATTCCGGAGAGAGTCCCCATCGCGTTGAGACTGCTAGCTGTACTGCCCAATGTCATATAGCCACTAGGATCGACATTATTAGCCGGGTCGTTATGGACATAGCTATATCTATGCAGCGTAGATGGGTCAGCCCGCAGTCCCGGCCATTGATCCATCCCCGTAAAACGTCCAATACTTGGGTTATAATGCCGTGCCCGCAGGTAATACAGCCCAAGCTCGTCGTCGAGCACCTCGCCGGCGAACCGGTAGTCGTTCTCGTTGCTACCGGATTCGGCTTCCATCTCACCGAACGCCTCGTAAACGTAGCGGTCGGTGACAGTGCCAGAGGCATCGGTAAGTAAACGCGTGCTGCCGAGACCGTCAGCGTGGTTGTAGGCGGCCGTGCCGTTGCGGCGCTGCGCCACTAGATCCCTGGCATGGGTGTAGCGGGCAAGTGGATTGCCGGAGGTGTCCTCCTCCGCGATCACCTCGGCGTACGCCCGGTTGGGGTCCACCAGGAAGTCGGTGGTCACTCCATCGACCGTGCGGCTTTGGCGGATGCCGTCGGTATCGTAAGTGTACTGTACGGTCCGGTTGCCCTCGTCGGCCCGGGCCAGGCGGTTGCCATCGGTCCATGTGTAGGCGGTCGTGCCATCCGGGGCGGTGCGCCGGGTGAGGTTGCCGTTGGCATCGTAGGCGTAGGTGGTGGTGCCTGCCGGACCAATCTCCTCCAGCAAGCGGTCGTTGCGGTCGTACTCGTAGGTGACCGTTTCGGTGCCGCTGGCGGTGGTAGTGGCCTCGGTGAGGCGATTGCCTACCTTGTCATAGGTCCAGCTCGTGGTGCGATCGCCATAGGTCGGGTCGGTAACGGCCTCTTCCACCAGGCGGTCGAGCCGGTCGTAGCTGTAGCGCACGGTCCGGCCGCTGTCCTCGGCGAGCTGTGCCCGGGTGCCGTTGTCGTTGAAGGTGTAGGTGAGCCCCTGCAACACGTCGCCGGCGGCGTTTACCGTCTCGATGCGGGTAAGCCGGTTGCGGTCGTCGTAGGCGTAGGTGGTCTCCACGCCGTTGGGATGGGTGACCCGGGTGCGGTTGCCCGCGCGGTCGTAGCCATAGGTGGTTTTGCCGTTGGCGTCGGTGACGCTGGCGAGGCGGTTGACCGCGTCGTAGTCGTAACGGGTCTCGCCGTGCGCGGTGCGCACTGCCGTGCGGTTGCCGGCCTGGTCGTAGGCGTATTCGACGTAGCCGCCGTCCGGGTAATCGATGCGGGTGAGCCGGTCGCGCCGGTCATACGTGTGGTCGGTGGCACCGCGGCCGTCGGTGACGGTGTTCACCTTCCCGGTGGCGGTGTAGGTGGTGGTCACCGCCGGGTCGTCCTCGTAGTGGCGGGCCACTTCCCGGTTCATCCGGTCGTAGGTGTACGTGGTGGTCTCGCCGTTGAAGTCGGTGTGGCGCGTGCGGTTGCCGGCACGGTCGTAGGCGAACGTCTCGGTCTGGCCCAGCGGCAACGTGCGGCTGATCACCCGGCCCATGGGGTCGTAGGCCCAGGTGGTCGTACGCTCCTCGGCATCCGTCTGGGTGAGCTTGTTGCCCTGCTCGTCGTAGGTATAGGTCGTCGTCTCGCCCGCCGCGTCGGTGACCTCGATCAGGTTGCCCCGCGGGTCGTACCCGAAGTGCGTGGTCCGCCCACGCTCGTCGGTCTCGCTGACCTTGCGCCCCAGGCCATCGTAGGTGGCGCGGGTGTGGGTGCCGTCGTGGTAGCGGGTCTCCACCAGGCGGCCGGCGTTGTCGTACTCATACTCGGTGCGCTTGCCCCGGGGGTCGATCGTGGCAATGCGCCGGCCGCGCACGTCGTACTCGTAGCGGGTCTCGTTGCCCAGGTGGTCACGCACCAGCGTCCGCCGGCCCGCTCGGTCATACGCGTATTCGGTGCGATGGCCGCGCTCGTCGATGGTCGCCTTCAGCCGCCCCGCCCCGTCGTACTCGTTGTAGGTGGCGGTGCCGTCCGGATAATGGGTCTCGACGAGGCGGTTGGCCGCGTCGTAGACCATAGTGGTGGCGCGATTGGCGCGGTCGGTGCGCGAAACCACGTTGCCGGCCTTGTCATACGCCCGGGTCTCGGTGGTCTGGTCCGGATACCGAGTCAGTACCCGGTTGCCGCGCGCGTCGTACTCGTATTCGGTGCGCCGGCCTTCGGCATCGATCTCCGCAGCCACCTTGCCGATGCGGTTGTATTCGGTGATGGTCTCCGTCTGATCCGGGTGTATGACCCTGGTCACCCGGCCTTCGGCGTCATACTCGTAACGGGTGACCAGCGTGACCGTGTTGCCGTCGGCATCGGTGCGCGTGACCGTCTCCGAGACTTTGCGGCCGGCGCTGTCGTAGCGGTAGTCCGTGCGCACGCCGTTGACGTCGATTTCGTAGCTGGGCAGGTGCGCGAATGGCCCCGAGCAGACCGGCTGGATGGTGTGGCGCTTGTTCTCCGCGTTGGTGAAACCGCGGCTCGCACCGGCGCTGCAACTGCCTGTGCCGTCCCAGTGGAACCGGGTGGTGTTACCCGCCCCATCGGTGGTGCTGGCGAGCTTGTGGGTGCCACTGTCATAGGTATTGGTCACCACCGGATTGCCGAGATGATCCATTTCGGTGAGCAGCCGACCGTTGTCCGTGTAGGTGAACGTGGTGGTCTGCTGCATGGGGTTGGTCTCGGTGAGACGGTTGCCCCGCTCGTCATAGGTCCAGGTGGTGGTCTCGCCGGGGTCGTTGGTCTCGGTTAGGACGTCGCCTTCCTCGTTGTAGGTACGCGTGATAGTTTCGCCGAGTGGGTTCGTCTCTGCGAGCACCCGGCCCTGATCGTCATAGACGTAGGTGGTGGGATTGCCGCGGCGGTCGCGAACTACCTCCGTGCGTCCGGCAAGGTCGTGCTCGTACTCGATGCGGTTGCCGTCGGCGTCGATCACCGCCAGCAGGCGTCCGTCCTCGTCGTACTCCATGCGGGTGGCCGACACGCCGCGCGGGTCGGTAACCTCGTCCAGATAGTGTGGCTGACGCCACAGGTAGCTGAACTCGGTCGTGTTGCCGGACAGATCGGTGACCGTCTCGAGATCGCCGAAGACGGTATAGGTGTATTCGACGCGACGGCCGTCGGGCGTGACCACGGCGGTGATGCGATTGTGGGCATCCCGTTCGAAGTCGATGGCATAGCCCTGGCTGTGCTCGATGCCGCTGCCGGAGTACTCGATGTACTCGCCACCCGGCTCGATGATCCGGCGAATGCCGAAGCCCTGGTCGAGCTCGTAGACCATGCCGTCGGATGTCGTCAGGCGGTAGGCGTCCGGATCCACCGGTTCCGCCTCGCCGAGCTTCATGATATGGCCATTGACCAGGCGCAGCATGCCGTAGGCCGTCTGCTCCAGGGTGGAGTCAGTGCCGTCGATGGGCTCGAAGACAAGGCGCACGTCGATCGTCGGTGTGATACTGGTGCAGTGGGGCTCCGCCCGCGGCCGGAACTTCTCGACCTCGCCGGAGGGCAACCGCACAGTAACTACCGGGTCGCCATCAGGCTCGACGCACCAATCCGAGAAGACCCCGGTGTCGTACTCGTTCAGCGACCAGGCGAAGCCGATGGTGCGCGACTCCTGCAGGTGAACGTTCTGGTAGCCAACGCTCCAGCCATGGCCGAAATCGAGGGATTGCGACCGCTGCCGGGTATCGTAGGTACGCGTGACGCGAACCGGAATGCCGGCGAGATCCACGGATAGATCCTCGAAGGTGAGCGAGAAGTGGCCGACCTTGAGCTCACCATCCACGACCACCTGGGTATGGTCGGTCGTCCGCTTGCCGCCGGCATCGGTGGCGACGAGCCGGACCTCGTAGATGCCGTTGTGCAGCAGCGTGGGGTCGAAGCTTGCCACGGCCTGCTCGTCGACGTTGTCACTGCCCGTGGCCAGCAAGGTCCAGTCCTCGCCGCCCTTGGGGCGATAGGCCAGTTCGTAGGAAGTCAGCGTCGCGTCCGAGACCGAGGCGACGACATCCGCCGGCGCGGTAATCTCGGTATTGCGCGCGGGGGCGTGGATGGTCGCTACCGGCGCCTCGGTGTCGTCGGGATCGCCGACGGAAAAATCGAAAGTCTCCGTTACGCTGCCGCGATCGTCCGTGGCGGTAACCTCGACGGTGTGACCGCCGATCGCCGGGGCGTCGATCACCGCCTGCCCCAGGTCGTCCAGCGGCAGCGGATCGCCGTCCAGCGTGGCCTCGACACTGGCGCCGCCGGCCGCCCCCGACGTGGTGACCGTGAGCGTGGCGCTCTCGCCGGGCTCCAGCGTGGGCGGATCCAGAGCGATGTGCACACCCAACTCCGCCGAGGCTTCCTCGACCCGGAGCTGGTAAGTCTGCACGGCGCGGCCCGTGCCGTCGCCGGCGTAGACCTCGACGGTATGACTGCCCACCTGCTCGGCCGCCGGTGTCCAGCTGACCAGGCCGTTATCGTCGATACTCATCCCTGTCGGCGCCGCGGCCAACCCGAACGTCAGTGCGTCGCCGTCGGCATCGGTGGCGATGACCTGGTAGGTGTATTGGTACTCGGCGAGCGCCTCGGTGGCCGGCGTGCTCGTGATGTCCGGGTAACTGTTACTGCCGTCGGACTCCACGGCGGCCAGCGTGAAGGATTGGGTTGCATGAGCCCGGCCGTCACTGACGTTCACGGCCACCGCGTGTTCCCCCGGCGCCGACGGTGTCCATGACACCAGGCCGGCGTCGTCGATTACCATTTCGGATGGGGCGTCCGGGAGGGTGTAGGAAAGCTCGTCGCCGTCCTCGTCCACCGCAGTCACCTGGTACTCGTACGTTTCCCCGACCAGGGCGGGCGACCGCGGCGCGCTGAGAATGCGCGGTGGTTCATTGGGCTCCCCGGCCTCGTTCACCGCAATGCTGAACGACTGGGTGGATACCGCACCTCTGGCGTCCTCCGCGAACACGACCACTTCATGCGCACGTCCGACCTGCGGCGAGGTGGGCGTCCACTGCACCAAACCACCCGCGGCCATGGTCATCCCAATGGGTGCGGTATCGAGCCGGAAGCTCACGGTATCGCCATCCGGATCCGAGGCCTGGAGCCGATACTCGTAATTCTCACCCGCGTTGACGCTGAGTGCCGGCGTACTGGTAATCGTGGGTGGGCTATTGGCGCCCGCGTTCACCGGCAGTGTGAGTGTCTGGGTAGCGGAGCCGCCGCGGCCGTCCTCGACGATGATATCGACGACGAAGGTCTCGCCCTCCTGGCTCGCTTCGGGCAGCCACTCGAACAGGCCGGCATCATCGAGGGTCATGGCCGGAATCGCGCGTTCCAGCCGGTAGCTAAGATCGTCGCCATCCGGGTCGGTGGCTTCCACCTGGTAGGTGAACACGTTTCCGGCAACGGCCACACCGGAAGGCACACTGGTGATCGTGGGCGGCGCATTGCCCGCATTGGGGTCGGTCACCTCGACGGAGAACGTCTGGTGGGTGGACGCGTTGCGCGCATCCACCACGGTGACCTCCACGGGATGCTGGCCGACCTGATCGAACACCGGCGACCACTCGACTTCACCGGTGCCACTGTCGATGGTCATGCCATCCGGTGCGTTGCTCAGTGTATAGGTCAACGCGTCGCCGTCCTCATCGGTGGCGGTCACGGCGTAGTAGTACGCGTCACCGGCCAGGACGCTGGTCACCGGCGTGGACGTGATCTCCGGGGCGTAGTTGTCCGGCGCTGCGACGGATAGGGCGTGAGTCTCCACATCCTCGGCGCCAGAGAGGTCGGTCGCGACGATCCTGAACAGATGCCCGCCTTCCGCGTCGAGAGTGCCGGTGATCCGCCCACTGTAGCGGCCGATCTGCAGTGTGTCCGGCGCATTCTCCAACCGGTAGACGACCCCGTCGCCACGGTCCGGATCCTCGACGGTCACCTGGAAGGAATATGGTTCGCCGACGGTAGCGCCGCTTATACGAGCACTTGTGATCTCCGGTGACTCGTTTACGTCGGAAATGGAGAACGCGTATTTCTGACGGTCGTACAACCCGGCCGGATCGTAGACCCGCAGATCGACGATTGCGGCCCGGGTACTGTTGTTGTCCGTGGCACATTCGTCGATGCCGTTGGACACGTTGAGCTCGGCGCGCACCGCCTGAACAAGCGTCTCATCGTCGACGGTCAGGGATACTGCCCGCGACTCACCCGCCGCCAGACCATCCACGGTCGTCGTACCCAGCTCGGCGTCGCCGTTCCAGAAGTGCTCGTGAATGAACCTGACCTCGACCGGCCGTGTCACCGGCGCCAGACCACGATTCAGGACGGTGACGGTAAGCGCCTGCGTGGTTTCGTCGTAGGTTATTCCGTGGACGGTGAGATCCGGCTGGGCCAGCGCGGGGCGATCCGGAAAAGCATTCAACCGATACGTGTTGTGCGACAGCCAGCTCGGCTCCGGATTCGCGGGGATCGTGCCATCGTCGTTGACGTTATTGATGGAATAGGCATGTTGGTTCCAGATGGAACGGGTGGGTGCCCAGGAGCCGCTCTCGGATTCGAACACGCGGACGCCGCGGCCACCGCCGTCACCGCCTGATGTAACGACGACTTCGGCTTGACCATCCTTATCGAGGTCGACGACCAACGGATACTCCAGGACGGTACCTGATCCATTGGCCATTTCGAGCCGGGTTTCCCCGGTACGCCCATCAAAGACATAGAACGCGAGCTCGTCGGCGTACAGAATCTCTAGCCGGCCATCGCCCTCGAAATCGAATGCGGTCGCCCCCGTCCGGTGTGAGCTACTATCCTGAGTGAAACTCGTCCACTTGACCTTGCCCGATCCTTCCAAGACAACGTAGTTGTCGGCTCCCGCCACGCCGATTTCGGCTTGTCCATCGCCATCGAAATCGCCGATCGTCGGCGGTCCTCCATTACCGCCACCCGGCAAACGAACCGGCCCCCACTTCAAATCGCCATTATGCTCCAGGAGATATACGGATCCTGATGCGACAAGAACAATTTCCGGGTCATCGTCAGCATCGAAGTCACCGACGGCATTGTAGCCATCGAACGGGATCTCATTCGCGTGCCACAGAACTTCACCATTACTTCCGTAAACCGTTCGCCCGGCCACGACTTCCGACTTTCCGTCCCGATCGATATCAGCAACGACGGGCACCACACCGTAAGCGGCCGAGCCGCCATAGTCCTTGTCACCTTTCCAGAGCAAGTCTCCCGTACTGGTGTAGACTCGGTTGCCGAGGACGATTTCCGGCACTTCGTCTGAATTCAGGTCGGCGATACTAATACCGTCCGTCGGAAAACCACTACGACTGGGTCCTGCTGGCGCAGTCCATTTAGGCGTGCCATCGTGCTCGAAAGCCGTTAACGTATGCCTTTGCGAACCTACGATGACGATCTCGACAATCCCGTCGCGATCGATATCACCGAGCGCTGCGCTCGCATACGGTGATATATCGGCATTCGTGTTTTTCCAGATTGTTCGGCCGTCATCGCCACTGACCGCCACCAGGGCGTTCTTTGCCGCGCTATCGGATGCAGCGAAAACCAAATCAGGCGTATCACGGAGGTCAATCTGACCGTCGGCATTGTCATCGGTGAGCTGGCCGACGACGACCGGTCCGTAAACATTCACATAGTCTTCAATTCCAGGACCGCCCTGCCACTGCCACTGGAGCACGGGGTCCAAGGTGCCGGAAACCGGATTGCCCCGGCAGTAGCGGTTAGTATCCACACGGTTGTCAACGAAGTCGCCGGGATTCGTCCAGACCAATGCGCCGGACTCGCGATCGACCTCCAAATCGTCCGGGCCGTGTTCGATTCCCCACTCCAGCTCATCACCCGGATTCGAGTCGCTGGCGTCGGCGTCATATTGGTAGCCATCGCTTTCGTCGCCGCGGATGACCGCGGACGTCGTGATCTCCGGTGGCTGATTCTCGTGGACGGTGAGAGTGAACGTCTGGCGGTCGGTGGCGCCGCGAAGATCCGTGACACTCACGGCCACCTCGTGGGCACCGGGCACCACGCCGGCGGGCTCCGAGCTGAACGCACCGGTATGCGGGTCGATGAACAGTCCCGCCGGTCCGGTTTCCACGGCGTAGGTGTGGGCATCACCCACGTCCGGGTCGGCGATCTGCACCTGGTAGTCGTAGGACTGCCCGCCCTGCAGCTCGGTGGGCGGCGCACTGACGATCTCGGGGGGCTCGTTGACGTCATTGACGTTGAGTGTGAACACCTGGGTGTCGAAGGCGTCATCGGGATCGGCGGCGCGCACGCGCACCAGGGCGGCGCGGCTCTGGTTGTTGGTTATCTGGCATTCGTCGGCGACATCGCTCACGTCCAGGGATACGTAGACGTCATCGGTCAGCCGCGCGTCTTCCACCTCGATGGTGGGACGCCTCGTCGCACCGCTGGCCAGACCGGTCAACTCGGCAGAGCCAAGCAAATCGCCATTGGCAGGCTCGCCGTTGTAGAAATTCACGGTGAGCGGCGCGATGATGTCCGCCAGCCCGCGGTTGGTAATGGTCGCGGTCAGCGCGTGAACGCCGGCGTCCCCTTCCGAGAGCAGGATATCGCCGGTTCGAACATCCGGATTGCCGAGAAACTCGAGCGCCACCGGCAGATAGGCCATGACCAGGCTTGTGGTCGCCAGATGGGTGTTGAACAAGCCACTGTTGGTGACCCACGTTCCCGACGGACTCTGGGCGTCGAGCAGAAATTCGATGTTCGCGGTGACGACGGGATCCGTTAACGGCGGATTCTCGTAATCCAGCGCCATGCCCACCCAGGCGGATGTCAACGGATCCCCCGTGCCGCTACCGCCAGTCCGGTTCCAGCCGCCGTCGGCCACCTGCCGCGATCGAAGCAGCGCATCCAGCTCGTCGATGGCGGCCTCCACACGCGACAGCAAGGCGGAATCGGTGATGTGCGGGCGCAGCTCGGCCAGCCCCATCAGTCGGAACGCATTCACCAGGTTCTCGTCGCTGTGGTCCTGGTACCGTGCCAGATAGTATTCCGCCAGCCTCGGCAGCTCGGCCCGGTAGTTGTCGATCACCGCCTGCTGATCGGGCGTGGGAGCAATGTCCTCACCGTCCGCGAGCAGATGTGCGACAGACTGAGCCACCATGGCATTGATGACGTCGTCCCAGCGCCAGTACCCATCGGTATGGTCACGCGTCCAGTACGTCTGCTCACCGCTTTGCCGACGCACGCCCCACATGTAAGCCAGGGCATCGGTCCGCGTAGCGAAGGTCCGCTCAGCGTCGGTGGCATTGAGGGACCACAGAGCGAGCGCCGTCTGCATCTTCGAAGCATTCGGGTGACTCAACCGGATGGTGCCGTCGTTCTGCTGGCTATCGAGCATGACATCCAGCAGGTAGGCACTCGCCTGCTCGTCCACATCCGCTTTGTCACGGGACGACGCCAGCCCCAGAAGGCTCTGCGTCTGCACATGGCAGCCCAGACACTGTTTGCGCTCGTGCCACTCCACGGCCTCTTCCGCGGTGTACTGCCCCCCCGACTCGATCGCCTGCTGAACACGGCGGAATATCGGGGGCATGTAGGCGACCCCGCTATCCTGGTCACCTTCCTCATAGACCTTTACCGCGCCGGTTGGCACGACATAGCACTCGTCGTTGAAGGTCGGCACCGTCTGGACGTACTCGTCCTGTGGTAGCCATTCGACCACGCCAGTATCGTTGCCGATCTCCATGCCAACCGGAGAGCGGTCGAGGGAATAGGCGATTGGATCGTCGTTGGGATCTTCGACCAATACCGGGTACTGGTAGTCGCTCTGCTCCGGTGTCGTCACCACCGGTTCGCTGGTGATCACCGGCGGCTCGTTCACTTTCTCGACGACAATGCTGACGGTGGCGACATTGGAAAGCTGTTCACCGTCGTGTACCCGGAAAGTCAGGCTGTCGTCACCATGGTAGCCAGGCGCCGGTTGGTAAGTAATCGTCTGGTTGGCGGCCTCGATCGTGCCGTGCTCGGGATCATCGAGAACTTCGTAGTGCAGCTCGTCACCGTCGGGATCCTCGGCCTGGAGGTCGAACGTGATCGGCTCGTCCTCCTCCGTAGTCACCGTCTGACCGAGGGCGGACGGCTTGCTGTTGTAGCACTTCGTGAACCGCACGAAGGAGAAGCTGATATAGCCCTTGCCGTTGAACCGGTAGTCACTCAGGGAGATGACCGCGAAGCGCGCTGTCTTGTAGTCAAAGCGGGCGCCTTGACCACGCACCTCACCCCATACGGGCACGATGATATTGCGCCCGAGCAAGGCATCGGCCCGGTCGCGAACACCGCGGCTGTTCTTGACCCCGGGCGCACCCTGGACCCAGTCGGCAACGTCGAGCCGCCCATCCGAGGCGTCGTCCGGATTAGCATAAGTATGGCTATCGCCGGGAGGAATCAGGCTGGCTTCGAGCGTGTTGGCGTCGGTACGACCGGTCCAGCTCAGCCAACTGTAGTTGCCCGGTCTGGTACCCAGGCGCACTCGCCGGAAGGTTTGCCCGGGAGACGCTCCCTGAAGCAGTTCATTGGGTACCGTGATCGGGTAGAGGGAACAGAAGTCCGGCTCGACGACGATGTCGGGTGTCTCGGTAAACCCGCTGGCATTAGCGGCACCGGCAAGACACACCACCCCCAACACGCATATCCGAATACGCGACCAGATTCTCACTGATGCCCCCTGGAGCGTTCTATCAGTTTGCTTTGATTGCGCGCAGGTGGGGCCAATCAGCGACATTACCGGCACGGCGACATACGTGCCGCGGTGGGTGTCGCGCCCAAGACGAACCGACGATGCAGACCACGCCCAGATGACGGAGGCGTGTCATGCAGCTCGAAGGTCTGTCGTGGGAGAGTTACTTGAGGAGAGGTCCGCATCCCCTGCGACGTCAGCGTTCTTCCTTGTCCGCGGCTCATCCGCACTGTGCAGCCGCGCCAGATATTCAGTATATCGATACTTTCACTGCGTGCAAAAGAATCCCTACCCGGACCGTGGGTCCGGCACGAAAGCGAACCGATCCCATCGGTCGTCACGAAAGGACATGGGTCGCCCCAATGTGAACCCCGTTCGCAATGACATCCGGTACCATGCCGGGGACGGCGTTCGCAGTGAGGAACCATGCCCGGCTTCATCGTCATCCACGGCAACCACATGGAAGACCTGCGGGACGTGGTGGTGCACCGGATTGCCGGCGATCCGCTGCCGCCGCTGACGCCGGAGACGTTCCTGATCCAGAGCCACGGCATGGCGCAGTGGCTGCGGCTGGCGCTGGCGGATGACGATGCGCTGGGTATCAGCGCGTCCACCCGGTTCGTGCTGCCGTCGCGTTTTCTGTGGGAGAGCTGCCAGCAGGTGCTGGCGCGGGAATCCCTGGCGGACTCGCCGTTCGAGAAGGCCCAGCTCACCTGGCGGCTCATGCGGCTGCTGCCCGAGGTCGTCCGCGGCGAGCCGGAGACCTTCGCGCCCCTTGCCCACTACCTGGCCGACGACCCGGACGGCCGCCGGCGCTGGCAGCTCGCCGCGCGGCTGGCGGATCTCTTCGATCAGTACCAGGTGTACCGGCCGGACTGGCTGGACGCGTGGGCCGCAGGCGAGGCGACGGCGGAGGCGGTCGAGAACCTGGCGCCGTGGCAGCCCGCGTTGTGGCGCGCGGTGCTCGCCGACGTTCCTGCGGACCGGCGTGACGAGCGCCGCGGTCTGGTCTTCCGGACGTTCACCGACGCCTTGAGCTCGCAGCCGCCGGAAGCGCTGGCCGACGTGCTGCCGCCCCGGCTTTTCGTTTTCGGGTTGTCGGCACTGCCGCCGGCACAGCTCGAGGCACTGGTCGCGCTCGGGCGGGTCTGCGAGGTGACACTGCTGGTGATGAATCCCTGCCGCTATTTCTGGGGGGATGTCATCGATCCGGCGGAGGCCCTGCGGAAAGGGCTGCGGCGGGGGCGACACAGGCGCAAGGCCGGGCTGCCCGAGATGCTCGATGAATCGAGCTTGCACCTGCACGCCAATCCCCTGCTCGCGGCGTGGGGCCGACAGGGGCGGGACTTCATCGATCTCCTCCACGGCCACGACGCGCCGGAGGACTATCCCAGCGTCTACGATCAGATCGACCTCTTTCGCGACCGCGCCCCCGCCAATGGGCCCGCCGCGCTGCTGCAGCAGATCCAGCAGGACGTGCTCGATCTCGAACCGACCCCGCCGTCGCCCGCCGAGCGCCGGCCAGTGGCCGAGGACGACCGCTCGGTGGTCTTTCAATCGGGCTACGGTCCACTGCGGGAAGTGGAGATGCTCCACGATCACCTGCTGCGCACCTTCGAACGCCTACCGGAGCTGCAGCCGCGGGACATCATCGTGATGGTGCCCGACGTCGCCGCCTACGCGCCGCTCATCGAGGCCGTATTCGGCCGGCACGGGCACGACGATCCACGGCGCATTCCCTACTCCATCGCGGACCGCCCCGCCCGGGGCAGCGCCCCGCTGCTCAAGGCCGTCGAGCAGTTGCTGAGTCTCCCCGAGAACCGCTTCACGGCGAGCGAAGTGCTCGACCTGCTTGAAGTGCCGGCATTCCGTGCCCGTTTCACCATCGACGAGGCGGAGCTGCCCACGCTGCAGCGCTGGATCGACGGCGCCGGCGTTCGCTGGGGGCTGGACGGCGAACAACGCGAGGCCTTCGACCTGCCCGGCGAGACGCAGAACACGTGGCGCTTCGGCCTGCAGCGCATGCTGCTGGGCTATGCCGCCGGCGACAGCGCCCCCTGGTCCGACGTCGTACCGTATCCGGAAGTGGGCGGTCTGGAAGCCGACCTGGCCGGCCGCCTTGCCGCCGTGCTCGAGTGCCTGGCCGGCGCGCGCACGGAGCTCGCGCAGCCGGCGTTGCCCCATGAGTGGGTCCGACGGCTGCTCGCCATCTTCCAGCGAACGCTCGCGCCCACCGACGAGCAGGAGCAGCACCACCTCAGCGTGCTTGAAGAGGCCCTGGCGACCTGGCAGGCGGCCTGCGAAGCCGGCGCGCTGAACGAGCCGGTGAGTCTCGCCGTGCTCCGTGAGGCACTGTGGGAGGATGTGGAAGCGCACAGTGGCGCACAGCGATTTCTTGCCGGGCGGGTGAACGTGTGCACGCTCATGCCCATGCGCGCCATCCCCTTCCGCGTGGTCTGTCTGCTGGGCATGAACGACGGCGACTACCCCCGCCAGCGCCCGGTACCGGACTTCGATCTCATGGCGCGCCGGCCCCGGCCGGGGGACCGGTCGCGCCGCGAGGACGACCGCTATCTCTTCCTCGAAGCGGTGCTCTCCGCCCGCGACGAGCTCTACATCAGCCACTGCGGACGCGACCCGCAGGACGACAGCCCGCGCCCGCCCTCGGTGCTCGTCGGGCACTTGCGAGACACCATCGCCGCCGGCTGGCACCTGGAGACGGATACGCCCGACGCCGACGATGCCGGCGAGCGCCTGCTCGCCGCGCTGACCACCGAGCATCCGTTGCAGCCGTTCAGCCGCCGCTATTTCCGCGAGGACGCGCTGCCGCCAACGTACGCCGCCGAATGGGCCGGGGTTCACGAGCCGACGACGCCGGGCACTGCCGACGTGGGCCTGCCGCCCCCCACACCGCCCGAGACGCCCCTTGCCCTGGTTCAGCTCGATCGGTTGCTGTCCGAGCCGGCGGAAGTCTTCTTTCACGAGCGCCTGGGTGTGTACCTTCGCACCGAGGAGATAGCTCTCGCCGACGATGAACCCTTCGCCGGCGATGCGCTGGTACGCCACCGCCAGATCGATGCCATTCTCAAGGCCGCTATCGCGGAAGACCGCCCCGCGGAGGAATCCGCCGAGCGCCTGCGGCTCGCCGGCGCCCTGCCGGCCGCCGGCTTCGGCGAGCTCGCCCGCGATGCGCTCGCGGACGAGGCTGCCACGGCCCTGGAACACTACCAGGCGGCAACGGCCGACGTCGGCGGGCCCCGCCCGCCACTGGAGATCGGCCACAAGGTCACGGTCTCGCCAGCGGTCACCCTCACGCTCAGTGACTGGCTGGCCGATCTGCGCGACGGCGCCGACGGTCCCGTGCGCATCGTGGTCAATGCCGGGGAGTACGGCGGCGGCCGCGGCAAGGCCCACTACTGGCTGCGCGCCTGGCCCCGGCACCTCGCCGCCTGCACATGGGGCGTGCCGCTGACCACGCGCCTGGTCTGCCGCGACCGGGTGCTTTCGATGCCACCACTGACCGAGCCACGCGCCCGCGCACTGCTCGACGACCTGATACGGGCGTGGTGGGAAGCGCAGCGCTCGCCGTTGCCCATTGCCCGCGGACCGGCGCTGAACGGATATCTGCCTCAGCGTCTGCCGATGGCGAAGCTCCGGCTTACCGGCCAGGTCGGCGAAGTGGATGAAGCGCTCGCCCGGGCGCATCAGCACTACGAGGAACCACCCGGCCACGGCGGCGCCCCGCTGATGGTAGCCAATCGCCACCTGGCCCGCGCCTTCCCCAGCTTCCAGGCCATGGCCGAGGGCTTCCCGGCCTGGGCGGAACGGCTCTATCTGCCCCTGTGGCAGGCGATCCACGGCGACCCGGAGGGCCGCACCACGCCATGAGCCGTCTTCTCGAACCGCTTGCGTTTCCTCTCCACGGCCGCCGTCTGATCGAAGCGAGCGCCGGCACGGGCAAAACCTTCACCCTCGCGGCGCTGTATCTTCGCCTGATCCTCGGTCATGGCGACGAGGCGACGGCCTACGGCCGGCCGCTGCTGCCACCGGAGATTCTGGTGGTGACCTTCACCAAGGCCGCCACCGAGGAGCTGCGCGGGCGTATCCGCGACCGTCTGGAGGCGGCGAGCCGCGTGTTCCGCGGGCGCGCCGAGCCCGGCGACCCGGTGCTCACGGCGCTACTCGCGGACTATCCCGACGAGTCGGACCGCCAGGCCTGTGCCCGGCGGCTGGACATCGCCGCACAGCTCATGGACGAGGCCGCCATCCACACCATCCACGCGTGGTGCCAGCGCGTGCTCCGCGAGTACGCCTTCGACGCGGCCAGCCCCTTCGAGGTGGAGCTCACCGACGAGACGGCGCTGCGCGAGACGGTGGTGCGCGACTACTGGCGCAGCCACTTCTATCCGCTGCCGCCGGCCCTGGCCGAAGCGGTCACCGGGATCTGGTCGGGCCCGGAGGCGTTGGAAGCCGACCTTCGCCCCCTGATCGAGGGCGAGCACCGGCTCGACCCGCCACCCCCGGCCCGTCACGCCGCCTCGCCCGGCGAGCACGCCCGTGAGGTGATCGAGTCGGTGAGCGAGGCGCAGCGCTCCGCCGTCGCCCCCATCAAGGCGGCCTGGCAGGAAGCCGAGACCATCCGCACCCGGCTTCTGGACGCGCTCGCCGCCAAGCGCCTGGACGGCCGCAAGCTCAAGAAACCCACGCTGAACAAATGGATCGACACCCTCGCCGCCTGGGCGGAGAGCGACAGCGTGGACAAACCGGACATCGGCCAGGGGCTCAAGCGCCTGACGCCGGAAGGCCTCGCGGAAGCCGCCCGCGACGGCGAGAGTCCGCCCGCCCATCCGGCCTTCGAACGGCTCGCCGAGCTGCCGGCGGTGCTCGAATCACTGCCGCGGTTACGCCCGCCACTACTCGCCGACGCCACGGCATGGGTGCGCCAGCGCCTCGCCGGCGAGAAACGCGAGCGGGCGCGATGGGCATTCTCCGACCTGCTGACGCGGCTCGACGAAGCGCTTGCCGATCCGGATCGCGGCGAGCACCTGGCGCAACGGCTGCGCGTCGCCTATCCGGTCGCGCTCATCGACGAGTTCCAGGACACCGATCCGGTGCAGTACCGCATCTTCCAGCGGGTCTACGCGCGCACCGGGGACGACGAGCCCGGCACCGGGCTGTTCCTCATCGGCGATCCGAAACAGGCCATCTACGCCTTCCGCGGCGCGGACATCTTCACCTACCTCCGCGCGCGCCGGGACACGGAGGCACGCTACACCCTCGGGCGCAACTTCCGCTCCGCCGCGCCCATGGTCGAGGCCGTCAATCACACTTTCGCCTCGGCAGCAGCGGCAGCCGGCGGCCCTTTCGCCCTGGCCGACATTCCCTTCGAGCCGGTAGCGACCAACGGGCGCGACGAACGCTTCGTGACCGGTGACACCGAGCCGACAGCGCTCACCTTCAGGCACCTCAGCGGCGATGCCCCGCTCACCAAGACCGCCTATCGAGCCGCCATGGCGGCAAGCTGCGCCGAGGACATCGCCCGCCTGCTCGACGACCCCGACACCGGGTTCGCGCACCCGGACAAACCGTTCCGCCGCGTTGCCGCACGGGACATCGCCGTACTGGTGCCCGGCTGGCAGGAGGCAGCGGCGGTACGCAGCGAGCTCGCCCGCCGCAACGTCAAGAGCGTGTATCTCAGCCTGCGGGAATCCGTCTATCAGTCGCCGGAAGCACTCGACCTGGGCTTCTGGCTGCAGGCGGTCGCCGCCCCCGAGGACGACGCCGGCGTGCGCGCGGCGCTCGCCACCGCCACGCTGGGACTGTCGTGGCCCGAGCTGGAACGCTTGCGCACCAACGAACACGCCTGGGAAGCCACGGTGGAACGATTCCAGGGGTATCGGCGCCTGTGGCGGCGTCAGGGGGTGCTGCCGATGCTGGAACGGCTCATGGGCGACTACAAGGTTCCGCAACACCTGCTCGCCGGCGCCGACGGCGAGCGCCGCCTCACCAACGTCCTCCACCTGGGTGAGCTCCTGCAGCAGGCGAGCGCCGCTCTCGAAGGCGAGCAGGCGCTCATGCGCTATCTCGCCGACGCCCGTGACGAGGGCCGGGCGACGGCGGACGAGCAGATCATGCGCCTGGAGAGCGACGAATCCCTGGTGCGGGTGATCACCGTGCACAAGAGCAAGGGCCTGGAGTTCCCCGTGGTCTACCTGCCCTTCGCCTGCCGGCATCACGGCGGGCGCGGCGAACGCGCCCATAGCTGGCACGACCCCGACACCGGCGAGGCCATCGTCAGCCTGGACGGCGCCGCGGAAGCACAACAACGCGCCGCCCACGAGCGGCTCGCCGAAGACCTGCGCCTGCTCTACGTGGGCATCACCCGTGCCGCGCACCTCTGCCGCGTGGGCGTTACGGCGCTCGCCGACGGCAAGCGCGCGGTGCTGCACGAGACCGCGGTCGGCCACCTGCTGGGCGTCACCGAAGACGCCGCCGAGCCCGATGACCTGCAACAGCGCCTTACCGCGCTCGCCGGCGGTTCGCGGGGCACCGTGAGCGTCACGACGCCGCCCGACCCGGCGCCCGCAACCTGGTTCGAGCCGCCACGCGAAGAGGCGGCACCGCGGCCGGCCGCGCAATTTACCGGTCATATCGACCGACGCTGGTGGATCGGCAGCTACACGGCACTGCTCGCCGGCGCCGAAGCACCGGACATCGCGCCACACCCGGCACCGGGCGAGGACGTGGAAGTGGTCGCCGACCCTACCCCCGTCCCCGGCGATACCGCGAGAAGCGACCTCCATGCTTTCCCCCGCGGCCCGCGGCCCGGCACGTTCCTCCACGGCCTGCTGGAATGGGCGGCCGGGATCGGCTTCGACCGGCTGGCCGCCGAGCCGGACCGGCTCGCCGTCGCCGTCGCCGAAGGCTGCCGGCGCCGACAGCTCGACGCCTGGGCGGAATCGCTGACCGCCGGCCTTCGCGCCGTGCTGGAAGCCCCCCTGCTGCCCGGGCTGAGCCTCGCGCGGCTCGGCCGCGAGCACATCCAGGCCGAGCTCGAATTCCTGATCGCCACCCGGGAGGCGACCATCGCGGAAGTGGACGCCCGCGTGCAGGCAGCGCTCTGGCCCGGCCAGCCGCGCCCCCAGCTACGCCCGAACCGGCTCCACGGCATGCTGACCGGCTACATCGACCTGGTCTTCGAGCACGACGGGCGCTACTACCTCGCCGACTACAAATCCAACTATCTCGGCGACGGGCCCGCCGCCTACACGCAGACGGCGATGGCGGAAGCGATGCTCGAGCACCGATACGACCTGCAGTACGTGCTCTACACACTCGCGCTGCATCGCCTGTTGCGGGCACGGCTGCCCGGCTATGACTACGACGCCCACCTGGGCGGTGTGTTCTACCTCTTTCTGCGGGCCATGCCCGACGGCGGCGGCGTCTTCCATACGCAGCCGCCCCGGGGGTTGATCGAAGGCCTCGACGCGATGCTCCGCGGGGAGGCCGCCGATGCATGAGCTCATCGCCTGGATCGACACAGCCGCCGATGCCGGCTGGTTGCGCCCGATAGACCGCGCCCTCGCGCAATTCGTGCAGGCGCACCGCCCCGCGGACGATCCGTTGATACCATTGAGCGCAGCACTCGTGAGCCACCAGCTCGGACGCGGGCATATCTGCATGGATCTCGCGGCGCTGGCCACCACGCCCGATGAGCAACTGGCGCTGCCGCCGGAGCACGCGGACGCGACCGTGGCACGCCCGAGTGCGCTCCTGGCCGGTGTCGATGCCGACGACTGGCGCGAACGCTTGCTCGCCTCGGATGCCGTGGATACCGGTGACGGCAACGCACCGCTGGTCATCGACGGGTCGCGGCTGTACCTACGGCGCTACTGGGCCTACGAGCAGGCCGTGGCCTCGGCGCTTGGTCAGCGCCTCGGCGTCGAGCGCCCGCCACCGGAACCGGTGCGGGAAGCGCTGGAACGCTATTTCGGCCCCGGTGACGGCAACGCCGACTGGCAGCGGATCGCCGCCGCGCTGGCCGTCGACGCCCGGTTCACCGTCATCTCCGGCGGTCCGGGCACGGGCAAGACCACCACGGTGGCCCGCCTGCTCGCGGTCGTGCAGGAACGCCGGATCGCCGCCAGCGGCGCACCGTTACGCGTGCACCTGGCCGCGCCCACCGGCAAGGCCGCCGCCCGGCTCGGCGAGTCCCTGCGAAGCACCTTCGGCGCATTGCCCTGCCCCGAGCCGGTCCGGGACGCCCTGCCGAACGAGGTCACCACCGTGCACCGGCTGCTGGGCGCGCGCGCGGACACCCGCGGCTTCCGGCATCACCGGCACAACCCGCTGCATACCGACCTCGTGGTGCTGGACGAAGCCTCCATGGTGGACCTGGAGCTCATGGCCGCCCTGCTCGACGCGCTACCCGCCTCGGCGCGGCTGATTCTCCTTGGCGACAAGGACCAGCTCGCCTCCGTGGAGGCCGGCGCGGTGCTGGGCGATCTCTGCGCAGGGGCCGAGATCCCGGGCTACGGTGAGGCAACCCGCGCCTGGTTGGCCCATGCCGCGAATACGCCGGATCTGCCCGGCGACCGCCGCGGCGGCCTCGCCGAGCACATCGCGCTGCTGCGCCACAGTTACCGCTTCGACGCCGGCAGCGGCATCGGCCGGCTTGCCGGTGCCGTCAACGCGGGCGATGGCATCGCCGCGCGCGAGGCGCTCGCCGGCGCGCACGAGGACGTGGCCTGGCGGGCCGTCGCGGACGCCGACGACCCCGCCTTCGCGCGCATGCTCACCGACGGCTATGCGGATTACCTGAGCCTCCTCCGTGACGGCACGGCGGCCCCCGCCGAGCTGCTAACGGCATTCAACCGCTTTCGCGTGCTGTGTGCCACGCGCCAGGGCCCATGGGGCGTGGCGCGGATCAATCAGCTCGCCGAGGAGGCGCTACGCGCCCACGGCCTCGCCGCCGCGAGCGATGGCTGGTATTCGGGGCGGCCGGTCATGGTCACCCGCAACGACCGCCGCCTGGGCCTGTACAACGGCGACGTGGGCATTGCCCTCCCCGCCCCCGATTCGCCCCGGCTGCGGGTCTACTTCGAGGGCGCGCCCGGCGAGGCACCGCGTGCCGTGCTCCCCAGCCGCCTCACGGCGGTGGAGACGGTCTTCGCCATGACGGTGCACAAATCCCAGGGCTCGGAGTTCGACCACGTCGCCATGGTGCTCCCCGAGCACCCGGGACCATTGCTCACCCGGGAGCTGCTCTATACCGGCATTACCCGTGCCCGCCGGGCACTGACGCTGCTGGGCGCCGACCCCGAGGTTCTCGTGACCGCCAGCACACGGCGTATTCATCGCGCCTCGGGTCTTGCGCAAGCATTGCAACACTACGTCGGGAACCTTATGTCTCCAGGGGGCGTCGAAGAGCATAGTTCCTAGTGTAGAATTGGCTAATGGTTCGGCCCGCCGCGTCGGCGGGCGCCTTGGGTAGTCCGAACGAGGAGGACAATCGATCATGGCCGACAACTATCGGGTGGCAAGCATGGACCGCACAGCCGGCCGCGCGTCGACCCTGGCCACCAATGCGGTCATCCGCAACACCTACATCCTGCTGTCGCTGACACTGCTGTTCAGTGCGTTCACCGCGGGCGTGGCGATGGTCACCAACGCGCCGCCGCTAAACTTCATCATCGTGCTCGTAGGCTACTTCGGCCTGCTGTTCCTGACCAACGCACTGCGAAACAGCGTCTGGGGCCTGGCATCCATCTTCGCGCTGACGGGCTTCATGGGCTACACGCTCGGCCCCGTCATCAACGCGTACATCACCATGTTCAGCAACGGCACGGAGCTCGTGCTCACCGCCCTCGGCGGCACCGGCGCGATCTTCCTGGGCCTGTCGGGCTACGCGCTCACGACGCGCAAGGATTTCAGCTTCCTGCGTGGCTTCCTGCTCGCGGGCATCCTGGTGGCATTCGTGGCCGGGCTGGTGTCGATCTTCTTCACTATGCCGGCGCTGTCGCTGGCCGTGAGCACGGCGTTCATGCTGCTGATGTGCGGGCTGATCCTGTATCAGACCAGCGAGATGATCCACGGCGGCGAGACCAACTACATCATGGCCACGATCACGCTGTACGTGGCGATCTACAACCTGTTCACCAGCCTGCTGCATCTGCTCGGTTTCTTCGGCGGCGAAGACTGATCAGACGGCCGGACCCCGCATCCAAGCCCCGCCACCGGCGGGGCTTTTTCGTTGTGGCCACGACGTTCGTCGGCCAGCGCTTGGGCTCCCTGGACGAGGCAGCGAGGAGAGACTACCCGTCCGGTATGGAAGCGGGCTCTTCGCACCCGACCCGCCCCCGGGGAGGACATCATGGCCACGTACATCATTCTCAGCCGACTCGCACCCGACGCCTTCTCCGATCCGGCGGACTTCCCCGCCATCGCACGGACCGTCTCGGACAAGATCAAGACGCAATGCCCGGGAGTTCACTGGCAGGACAGCTACGCTCTGCTCGGGCGCTTCGACGTCATCGACGTGGTCGAGGCCGATGATCCCAAGGAGGTGGAAAAGGCGGCCATGATCATCCGTGCGTCCGGCCGCGCGACGACGGAGACGTTCCTGGCCACACCCTGGAAGGAATTCCTCGACGCGCTCTGATTGGACGCCACCTCCGCCGGGCGCTCGGAGGTGGCATATCGCTCCGGCCGCCGGCGAGCTTGCCGAGCGTCTCGCCGAGCGAGCCGGCGCCCTGCCTCGGCGCCCGGGTAACCGGGCCACGAGACGTGCCCGATCAAGCGGTTATCGCGGCGTGGAGGTCGTGGCTCCCGAGTCGTTACTCGGCATCCCCGGAGGACAACCGTTTCGGGGTCTCCAGCAACACACAGTGCCGGGGCCCGCCGTGGCAGACCGGACAGTCCGGGGTTCCGACGCGCGCCACGATCGCCTCGATGGCCTCCTGCGGCGAGGCGAAAATGTTCACCTCGCCCACCGCCTGCCGGTGGATGTCGTGCTTGAGCTCCTCCCGGGCGGGGTCCTTGAAGCTGCACAGATAGAGCCCGCCGCCGAGTGTGCGCAGACGCTCGGCCTCGCGCGCGAGCATGCGCGCGCCGGCCAGATCGATGAAATTCACCCCCGAGCCCACCAGCAGCACATGATGGCACCCCGCCTCGGTGACCCGCCGTAGCTCGGTTTGTACGTGATCCACCGCGCCAAAGAACAACGAGCCATCGATGCGGATCATCCTGAGCTCGCCACACTGCGCGAGTCCGCGCTTGTCGGCATTGCGAAGCACGTTCAGCGGCCGCCCGGGCACCGGCGCGACCGCCACCATGCGGGGGTGGGCCGTACGCCGCAGGTAGAGCACCAGTGACAGCAGCACGCCAGCGTAGATGGCGAACTGCAGCGGCAGGAACAGCGTCGCCAGCAGGGTAATGAACAGCACCGCGGACTCCGTGCGGCTGGCGCGCAGCGTCTGCCAGATTTGGTCGAAGGCGATAAGATTCCAGGCGATCAGCAGCACGATGCCGCCCATGGCGGGCATCGGCAGATAGCGGGTGATGCCGGGCACCCCCACCAGCACGAGTGCCAGGATGAGCGCCGCGAAAATGGCCGCCAGCGGCGTCTTCGCGCCGGCATCATAGTTCGCCCCCGAGCGGGTGAACGAGCCCGAGCAGGCGTACGAGGAGAACAGGCTACCCACCAGGTTGGCGAGCCCCTGGCCGATGAACTCCTGGTTGCCGTCGATCTTCTGACCCGAGCGGGTCGCCACCGCGCGTGCGGCGGAGATCGCCTGGACCAGCGCCAGAATGCCAACGGCGACGGCGGGTGAGGCGAGCTCGCGCAACGTTTCGAGTCCCAGTGGCGGCATCGACAAGGCCGGCAGACTACCGGACAGTGCGCCCACCAGCTCGACGTCGTGGCTGCGTCCGCCGAGGGCCAGGGACGTCAGCGCGCCGGCCACCATGCCGATGATCATCGCCGGCCAGCGCGAGCGCAGACGCCTCACCACCAGGGTCACCCCGAGCGTCACCACCGCGATGACAACCGCGTACGGATTGCTGTCCGGCAATTTCTCGGTGAACTGCACCAGTGTGCCGTAGAAGGTGAGGTCATTGGCGAGCTCGAGCTGGAAGACGTGCTTGAGCTGGCTGGCGGCGATCAACACCGCCGCGCCGGCGGTAAAACCCACCACCACGGAATCGGAAATGAAGTTCACCAGCACGCCGAGACGCAGCAGCCCGAGCGCGAGCTGGAAGACACCCACCAGGAATGTGAGCGCCAGCACCATGGGAATGTAGCCGGGCCCATCCGGCGAGGCGAGCGGCGCGACCAACGCCAGCACGACGATCGAGTTGGCCGCCGTCGGTCCGGTGATGCTGTGGCGCGAGGAGCCGTAGAGCGCCGCGACAATGGTCGGCACGATGGCGCTATAGAGCCCGTATACCGGCGGCAGCCCGGCGATCAGCGCATAGGCGACACCCTGCGGCAGCACGATGATCGCGCCAGTGATGCCGGCCATCACGTCGGCGCGCACCATCGTCGGCGTCAGCCCGCGCATCCAGGCGACGAACGGGAATGCGCGCTTCGCGAGCGCGGCACCACGTCGGTAGCGTTCCGTCCCCTGTGCCAATCGACTCATGTCCAATCGCTGTCAGGCGCGTTGCTGACCGTAGCTCCCCGTCGCAGTGTTGAGGCTCGGACCCTGCGGCGCGCCACTGCGGAAATGGTGCACGAGCTTGCCAATCGCGGCGACCGCCAGCAACTCCAGCGTCCGCCGCGGGCCCCGGAAGCCGCCACCACCAGCAGGTTACGCCACGGCGGGATGGTGTGCGGGCCCGCGTAGACCATGCCGGAGCGGAACACGGTGACGAGAGCGCGCACTGGCGTGGGATTGCTGGCCCTGCAAGGCTCGCTTCCGGGGTCGCGAACGGAATCGAGACCCAACGTGCCACCTTGTGTGCGCCGGTACTCGTTGACAGGCACTCGACGCGCGGTTAGCGTCCGGCATGTGCCCGATTTGCGGGCACGAGACGAGGAAGCGGGGGTGCCCGGCCGTCAGCGGTCCGGGCTGAGAGAGTCCCTTGGAACCTGACCCGGTTAGTACCGGCGTAGGGAGCTTCGGCACACCACCAAGCGCTGCCGTGCGGCAGCCCCCCCTCACCGCGTCTCCAACCAGCGTCCCAGGTACGTCCGCCGGCCCGATGGGTCCGGCGCACCCGGCACGGAGACATCACGCAGTGACCCAACAGCAAGCGAGCAACCACCGCGAGACGCTCACCGTCATCGTCAACGGCGAGCAGCGCCATCTCACCGCGCCCGCCTCGGTGTCGACCCTGCTCGAAACTCTGTCATATCCGCGGCAGGGCATCGCCGTAGCGGTCAACCGACAGGTCGTGCCGCGATCCGCCCACGGCGAGTACCGTCTCGCCGAAGGCGACACCGTGGACATCGTACAGGCCGTCGGTGGCGGTTGAAGTCGCCACGCCGGAGTACGAACACCAACCAGGAGATGGACACGATGGACAACGACGATCGCCTGACACTCGCCGGCCAACAATATGATGCCCGCCTGCTCGTGGGAACCGGGCGCTACCGCGATCTCGACGAAGCCCGGGCCGCCATCATCGCCAGCGGTGCGGAAATCGTCACCGTCGCGATACGGCGGCTGCCGGATTGCGCCGAAGGCGACGGCCTGCTGCCCATGCTTCGGGAGCTGGGCTGCACCGTTCTCCCGAACACCGCTGCATGCTTCACTGTGGAGGACGCGGTATACACCTGCCAGCTCGCCCGCGAGCTGCTCGACGGCAACACCCTGTGCAAGCTCGAGATCTTCGGCGACGACAGCCTGCACCCCGACGTCCGGGCAACGCTGACCGCAGCCGAACGCCTGGTCGCCGACGGCTTTCAGGTGATGGCGTACACCAGTGACGACCCGTTGATCGCCCGCGAGCTCGAGGCGATTGGTTGCGTCGCGGTCATGCCGCTGGGCGCCCCCATCGGTTCGGGGCTCGGCATCCGCAATCCGCTGAACATCCGGCGCATCGCCGAAAGCATTCGCGTGCCGGTGCTCGTGGACGCGGGGGTGGGCACCGCCTCCGACGCGGCCGTCGCGATGGAGCTCGGCTGCGACGCGGTACTGATGAATACCGCCATCGCCCACGCGCGGGATCCGGTGCGCATGGCGAAGGCAATGCGCCATGCGGTGATATCGGGGCGGCACGCCTGGTGGGCGGGCCGCATGGCGCCACGGGAGTACGGTGTCCCGTCTTCGCCCATGACCGGCGTGGCATCCGCGAACGCGTAGCGGCATCGGGATCCCCCGGACACCCGAAACCGACCGCCAGCCGACGACGGCGCCGGCATCCGGCGTCGTCGGACGGTTCCGTACCCGGTGCGGTGCGCCGCCGGGTCGAGCGCTCAGGTGTCCTCTGGCCAGTCCACCGACTGCACCGGTAACGGCCCCCAGGTCTGGCTCACCGGCATGACCTCGAGCGTATTGATGTTCACGTGCCGGGGCATGGTCACGACCCAATGGATGATCTCGGCGAGATCCTCCGGCTGAATCGGGTCGTTGCCCTCATAGAGGCTGTTGGCCCGTGCCTCGTCGCCGCGAAAACGGTTGACGGAGAACTCGGTATGGCAGAGCCCCGGGTCGAGGTTGGTCACGCGCACGGGCTTGCCGATGAGATCGGCACGCAGGTTGCGGGTGAACTGCTGGACGAAGGCCTTGCTCCCACCATAGGCGTTGCCGCCCGGGTAAGGCCAGGTTCCCGCGGTGGAACCCAGATTGACGATGTGGCCGCGGCGGCGCGCCACCATGCCTGGCAACACCGTTCGGGTCACGTACAGCAACCCCTTGATGTTGGTATCGACGATGCGCTCCCAGTCGTCGAGGTCACACTCCCAGGCCGGTTCGAGCCCCACGCCGAGTCCGGCGTTGTTGACGAGGACATCGATCCCGTCGAAAGGCGCCGGCAGATTCGCGAGTTGCCCGGTGACCGCCATCCGGTCGGTGACGTCCAGCTCCAGGGTATGGACGGTATCGGGACCGCCCAGCTCCTCCTGCAGCGTCTCGAGGCGCTCGCGCCGTCTCGCGCAGAGCACCAGGCGCCAGCCTTCGCGGGCGAAACGGCGGGCCGTGGCCGCCCCGAAACCGGCCGAGGCCCCGGTGATGAGGATGGTTCCCTTCATGTACCTCTACTCGCTGATCTGTCGCTGTCCACGGACGATCATCGCAGTGTACCGGGATGCCCGTCGGCCTTCGACCTCGAGGCTGCATGGCCGCCGTGGCGCGGCGAGTGGGCACGGTGCAGGGCAGGCGGGCGACGGGCATGGCGCAGTGAGTCAGCCCCATGCACCCTCGCCAGGAAACGGCGTGATATCGCCACGGGCCGGCTCGAACCATTGCAACCGCCCACGCAGCCGGACCACTTCCCCCACGATCACCAGCGTCGGCGGCTGCAACGATGCCTCGCGGGCGCGTTGCGGCAACGTCTCCACCGTGGCCTCGACCACCCGTTGGGCCTCGGTGGTGCCCTGCTGCACCAGCGCAGCAGGCATGTCCGCGGCCATGCCGTGGGCGAGCAGGCCCTCGCAAAGACGATCCACAGCGGCGAGGCCCATGTAGAAAACCACCGTCTGGCCCGGTCGTACCAGCGGCTCGAAATCCACGTCGAGCTCGCCGTTGGCCTTGCGGTGGCCGGTCACGAATGCACAGGCATGAGCGTAATCGCGGTGGGTGAGCGGAATGCCCGCATAAGCAGCGCAACCACTCGCCGCGGTTACACCGGGGACCACCTGGAACGGTATCCCGGCGGCCATGAGGTTCTCGATCTCCTCGCCGCCGCGCCCGAAGATGAAGGGGTCGCCGCCTTTGAGGCGGGCCACGCACAGCCCGCGCCGGGCGTAGGCGACCAGCATTTCGTTGATACGCGCCTGCGGGACCGGATGGCGATCGCGCTGCTTGCCCACGTAGACGCGCTGCGACCGGGCAGGCGCGAGGTCCACGATGGCGGGCGCGACAAGGCGGTCGTGGAGCACGACGTCGGCGGTCTGCAACAGGCGGTAACCACGCAGAGTGAGCAGATCCGGGTCACCGGGGCCTGCGCCGATGAGATAGACCTCACCGCAACCACGCGCGCTGCCGCGCCGCGGCCCGAATGCCACTGCCTCACGATCCTCGGTCACAATCGGTCCTCGCCAAACAGCGATAGGTAGAGCTTAGCCGCCTCGCTTATTTACAAAAAGAATGAATTCTTTTAGATATATACGATGATGTTCTTTATGGATCGCTCCCGATGAAGCTCAACCAGCTCCGCTACATCTGCGAAGTCGCCCGCCGCGGGCTCAACGTATCGGCCGCCGCGGAAGCGCTCTATACGTCTCAGCCGGGCGTCAGCAAGCAGATCCGCATGCTCGAGGACGAGCTTGGTGTGCAGATTTTCGCGCGCAGCGGCAAACACCTCAGCCACGTGACGCCCGCCGGCGAGGAGATCCTCCAGGTCGCCACGCGCGTGCTCGAAGAGGTACGCAACATCTCCTCTATCGCCCAGGAGCACGTGGACGAATCCCGCGGCAGCCTGTCCATCGCCACCACCCATACCCAGGCGCGCCACGCGCTGCCACCGGTGGTCAACGCGTTCCGGCCACGTTATCCGAACGTGAGCCTGCACATGCACCAGGGCACACCGATGCAGATTGCCGAGATGGCCGCCCGGGGCACCGTGGACTTCGCCATCGCCACCGAAGCCATCGAGCTCTTCGAGGACCTGGTGATGATGCCGTGCTACGCCTGGAATCGCAGCATCATCGTGCCCGAAGGCCATCCGCTGTGCGACGAGGACCCGCTGACCCTGGAAGCGGTGTCGCGCTACCCGCTGGTAACGTACGTGTTCGGGTTCACCGGCCGTTCCAAGCTCGACCAGGCATTCGCGACGAAGGACCTCGAGCCCGACGTCGTGTTCACCGCCACCGACTCGGAAGTCATCAAGACCTACGTCGGCCTCGGCCTGGGCGTGGGTATCATGGCCTCGATGGCATTCAACCCGGAGCGCGACAAGGGGCTGGTCGCCCTCGACGCCAGCGCCCTGTTCGAGCCCAGCGTCACCAACATCGGTTTTCGCCGCGGCACTTACCTGCGGAGCTACATGTACGACTTCATCGAGACATTCGCCCCCCACCTCACCCGCGAGGTCGTGGACCAGGCGATTGCCGCGCGCTCCAAGGAAGACCGCGACGCCCTGCTCGCGGAGCTGATGCCCCACCTCGGCGCCCGGTAGGCGCAGGGAGCCGCGCCCCGGGTCACTCCCCGGCGCGCTGCGGCGGCACCCGGAAAATCAGGCTGTAGAGCACCGGCACGACGCCCAGCGTCAGTACCGTGCCCACCGCGAGGCCGAACGCGATGACGCTGGCCATGCCGTAAAAGAGGGCGTCCCGGAACACGATCAGTGGCAGCAGGCCGAGAATCGTCGTCACGGTCGTCATGAGAATCGGGCGCAGCCGGCGCACCGAGGCGGAGACGACCGCTTCGAACGCGTTGCCCGCCTCACCGGCCTCCCGCTCGATGTCGATGCGGTCAATGAGAACGATCGCGTTGTTGATCAGGATCCCCGCGAGGGCGTACAGCCCCAGGATCACCATGAACCCGAAATTGACCTGCATGAGGTACAGGCCCGTCACGGCGCCGATGAGCATCAGCGGAATCGTCGCCACGATGATCGCCGGACGCCCGAATCCGTTGAACTGCGCCACCAGCAGCAGCAGTATGGCGCCGACGCAGAAAGGCACGTTGGCCGCCAGCGCCGCCCGGGCGTCATGAGAGGTCTCCACCACGCCGTCGATCTCGATACTGTGGCCGGGCGGCAGATCGTCGCGCAGCGCGTCCAGCTCGTCGGCGATGCGCGGCACCATGTCCTCCGCCGATAGCTGCGTGCTGCGCGCCTCGACCGTGACGGTGCGCGCGAGATCCTCACGGGCGATGGCACCGAAGTGGTTGACCAGCTCGAAATCGGCGACCTGAAACAGGGGCACGTTGCGGCCCGTGGCACTGGAGTACACCGCCAGTGACTTCACCCGGTCGAGATCGTGTCGCTCGGCATCGGCGGCGCGAGCGACGATGGGGAAGATGTCGTCGCCCTCGCGGAACTCGGTAACCGAGCGGCCGTTGAAATAGGTCGCCATGGAGCGGGCGATATCCGCGGACGAAACCCCCGCCCGGCGGGCCTGGGCCTGATCCACCTCGACGCGGATCTGCGGAATCCGGTTCTCCCAGTCGTGCCGGATCTCGAGCGCCCCCGGTACCCCCGCGAGAATGCGCTCGATCTCGCCGGCCTTTTCGAAGATGTAGTCCGCATCCGGTCCCTTCACCTGCACCTCGATCCGCGAGGAATCGGACGGTCCGAGGAACATGCCCTTCACGCGCGCGTTGACCGCGGGAAACGCCTCCCGAAACGCGGTCCGTATCTCGCGAATGGCCTTCGAGACGTGCTCGTAGCGATCGACGTTGATGACCATGAAGCCGCGGTTGGGTGCCGGGTCCACCGGGGTCAGCGAGAGCACGAATCGCGGTCCGCCGAAGCCGACGTAGCCGGCGAAATCCTTCACGTAGGGGAAACGCTCATGGTCGTGGAGCATCGCCATCATCGGCCGCATGGCATTATCCGTGGCGGTGGCGGATACACCGGCCGGCAGGTCCACATAGACGAGAACCTGGGTGCGATCCGAATCGGGGAAGAATTTGCTCGGCACCTGGCTGAGCCCCACCACCGCGGTCGCGAGCAATACGCCCATGGCCGCGAGGAACAGCCCCCGATGGCGCAGGACACGGCGGAGGATGCGCTCGTAGCGCCGAGCCAGCACCAGGAACAGGCGATCCGACAGGCCCGGCCGGGCTGCCGCCTCGCCCTGGGGCTCGGGGCGAATGAACCGGTGACACAGCAGCGGCGTCAGGCACATGGCGAGCACCCAGCTGGTGAGCAGGCTGATCAGGATCACCAGCGATATGGAGCGGGTATACTCGCCGGCCACGTGCTCGGCGAGCATCAGCGGCAGGAACACGAGTATCGTGGTGAGCGTCGACGACAGCAACGGCAGGGCCAACTCGCTGCCCGTGCGCTTCAGCGCCTCGCGCCGGCTGGCGCCCTCCCCCAGTCTGCGCTTGAAGTCCTCGGCGACGACGATGCCGTTGTCCACCAGCAGGCCGAGCGCTATCACCAGCGTCGCCAGGCTCATGCGCTGCAGCGTCATCTCGAAGAAGCCCATTACGGCCAGGGTCACGAGCATCACCGCCGGCACGATGGAGCCGACGATGAGTCCGGTGCGCACACCGAGGAAGAGAATCACCACGGCCAGCACGATGGCGAGCGTCTGCAGCACGTTGGCCGTGACGCCGTAGACGGCGTTGGCGACCTGTTTCGCCTGATAGGTGACGATGTCGAGCTCATAGCCCACCGGCAGGTTCGCCTTTATCTCGGCCATGCGCTCGCGCACCCGTGCGCCGTAGTCCAGCACGCTGTAATCCGGCAGCATGGCGATAGAGAACATGATCGCCGGCTCGCCGTTGTAGTAGGCCTTGCGCGCCGGCGGGTCGAGGTAGCCCCGCCTGACTTCGGCGACGTCCCGCAGGGGAATCACCCGCTGCGTACCGGGCAGCGTGATGAGCGTGTCACGGATGGCCGACACGGAGGTAAAATTGCCGGTGGGCTCGATGGGGAACAGCCGCTCTCCGGTATCCACGGCGCCACCGGGCCGGATGATGTTCTGGGCCTGCAGCGTGGCCGACAGTTGCTCGGGATCGATGCCGAGCTCGGCGAGCCGCGCGTTGCGCGTTTCGATATAGATGCGCTCCGGCTGCACCCCGAGCACGTCGACGCGCTTGGTGCCCTTCACCCCATAGAGCTGGTCGCGGATGTGCTTGGCCATGTCGAACGACTCGCGCATGGAGAAGTCGTCCGAGGTCAACGCCGCGGTCACCACAGCCACATCGCCGAAATCGTCATTGATCACCGGGGCGTGCGTGCCCTCGGGCAGCTCCGGACGCGCCTCGTCCACCTTGTCGCGCAGCTCGTCCCAGATCTGGTCGAGATCGAAGTAGCGGTCCTGAACTTCCGCGTGGATGATCGACACGCCCGGTCTCGAGGTGCTGCGAACCTCCTCGATCTCCGCCACCTGGCGGACCGCCTCTTCCAGCGTCTTGGTGATCAGCCGTTCCACACGCTCGGCGGACAGCCCCGGATAGCGGGTCGTCACCACGGCTTCGCGAATGGTGATTTCCGGGTCCTCGCGCGCCGGCAGGGAGAAATAGCTGACCGCGCCGAACACCATCGCCACGACGGCGACCATGTACACCACCGGGCGAAACCGGAAGGCAATTTCGCTGATACTCATCCCGTGCGCCTACGGCGAATAACGCTTGACGCCAACGCCCACGCGGGTCACGCGCTGGCCGTCGGAAAGAAACGCCACCCCCTTGCTCGCGACGATCTCGCCGCGCTCAAGGCCGGAAGCGACGAGGGCTCGACCACCGGAGACATCGGTCACGTCGATCTCCCGACGGCTGACGGTATGCGAGCGCTCGTCGAAGACGAACGCGAACTCGCGCTCACCCTCGCCGGCGAGGAATGCCGTCGCCGGAATCGCGACACGCTCCGGCCCGGTGGCGTCGAGGTGCAGCCGAACCTCGGCGGTCATGCCCGCACGCACGCTCTGCGGCGGGTCGACCAGCTCCAGCGTGACCGGATAGGCACTGCGGTACTCCGCGTCCACGCCGACCTCGGTCACGCTCCCCGTCAGCAATTCGCCTTCCACCTCCGGCAAGGTGACGCGGTGCTCGGACCCCGGCGCCAATGCGGTGACAAGCGATTCCGGTACCACCACGTGTACCTCCAGGCCGCCTCCCACGCTCTGGACCTCCACCGCTGTCGCACCGGCGCGCACCCGTTGGGCGGGTTCGATCAGGCGTGCAGCCACGGCGCCGTCGTAGGGGGCGTGTAGCTTGGCGTCGGCGAGATCCTCGCGTGCGAGATCGACCCGCGAGGCGGCGACGTCGACACGGCTGCTGGCCGTTTCGAAACTCGACTGTGCGGCATCGTACTTCGCCTGCGAAATCGCGCCCCGGCCGAGCAGACGCTCCGCGCGCCGGTAGTCCGCTTTCGCGAGGGTGAGATTCGCCCGTGCTTCCGAGAGCTCGGCGCGCCGCTGGGCAAGGGTGAGGCGAAACGTGCGGTCATCGAGCTCGGCAAGCACATCACCGCTTTCGAACTCGTCGCCGACGCCCACGTGCACCGCCTCGACGCGACCGGGGACCTCGAACGACAGGGGCGCACGCTCCACCGAGCGCACCACTCCGGCGATCCGGCGCGACGTCCCGCTGCGCGCCGATTCGACTTCGGCCCACACTATCGGCCGGTTACTCATGGCCGCGTCGTCGGGCTCGTCGACCCGGGAATCAGCATCGCATCCAGCCACCGCCGCACCCATTAGCATTACCAGAACACCCGTGGCGCTCATTCGATGCGACCGTTGCGTAAACATTCTCGCTCTCCTCACACCGAGCCACCGGCGGCGTGTGCTTCCGCGCGCAGGCCGACAACGGTCTGGACGGCGATTTCTTCACCCACCTGCCCGGCATCGATGCGATCGGTGTCGAGTTCCCGCAGTACGACCTCGCGTGCCATGCGAAAGAACAGCACCTGACCGAGAATCGCGTGGGCACGGCGCACCATCCGCGGGGAACCGGGTTCCGCTCCGAGAATGCGCGCCACCAAAGCGGTGAGAGTGCGGTGGGCGTCGTGCATAACGCCCTGGTAGAGCACGTCGAAGGCCGCGCCCGGGCTGAGCTGCTGGCGCAGGATGAAACCGGCGCGGGCGGCGGCGTCGTCGGAGCCGAGAATCTCCCGCGCGAACGAGACGATGAACGAGTGCAGCGCCTGCAGCAGATCTTCCGTCTCCGCCCCCTCGTCCGCCACACAGCGGCGAATCGCCTTGAGATCGTCCGCCAGTGCATCGGCGATGCTGGTGACGATGTGCTCCGCCACCGCCAGGTGAAGCTTTTCCTTCGTGCCGAAGTGGTAAGGAATCGCGGCCAGATTGACCCCGGCAGCCTCGGCGAGCTGCCGGGTGGTGACGTTGTCGAAATCGCAGGCCCCGAACAACTCCAGACCGGCCCGGACCAGACGACGGCGCGTCTCGGCGCCGCGCCCGCTCTCGTCGGCCGTCTTCGTGGGTGAGATCGTCATGGCAGTGAGACTCCAGCTGGGCACTACGTATAATTCATACGTATGTATTATTCGTATGTACACGCTCTCCGTCAAACCATGCCGGCACACGTGACCGTCAGCCGTTTCCCGCCACGACCACTGCCGTGCGGGAACGCCGGCTCACGCGCCGGATGACCCGCTTGCGACGGCTTTCCCGTCCAGCATTCTCTCTTCCTCGGTCAGCACGTACTCCAGCCATTGCCCGGTGAGCCGGTCGGCGAGGCGGTTCTGCTGCTGGCGGGCGGAGAGGTTGTCGAGGTCGATCCACGACAGCGGCTG